>NZ_QEQK01000007.1:82500-252423 GCF_003151135.1 Abyssibacter profundi | reverse complement strand
AGGTTCCGAGTCTCAATGCTCCGCCGAGGCTGGGAGCATCTACGAAAATCGAGTGCCCGGATACCCGCACCCGACCAAGCCCTCAGGCGACTCTGTTCGCTTGCAAGCCAAGCAGTTGCAACGCCATGAGATGTGGGGAATCCTCAGGGTCTGTCCCCTATTTTATGACGGCAGAAGTCCGCCGAGCGCCGCCCGGCGGACTTCGCTTTTAGATTAGCGCCTCGATCCCCTTGCGATCGACGAGGCTCAGTAGCTTCAGCGACGGCCCATTGGGCCGCTTGTCGCCCTGCTCCCACTTCTGCACCGTCGATACGCTGGTGTTCAGGTAGGCGGCGAAAACGGCCTGGCTGGCCTTGTTGCGTGAGCGGATGCGCTTGATCTGCGCAGCCGTGTACTGCTTCACCGGCGGCAGGCACAGCGCATCGAATTTGCGCATCGTTTTCTGACCCACGACACCGGCCTCGTGCATGCCACGGACCGACTCGTGGACGACTTCCAGGATTGATTCATTCATCGCCCTTCACCTCATTCAGTTGCCCGGCCTTCAAGGCTTTGCTGATCTGATCCTCGGTATAGGCCAGCAGTTCCTTGGCGTACTCTTTCAGCGCTTTGAGTTCAGCGTCATTGATGTTGCCGCGGTCACTCTTGGCGAAGCCATAGACGAAAAACGCACGATCGCCGCTGCGATAAGCCAGCAGCGTTCGCCAGCCTCCGCTCTTGCCTTCGCCGGCTTTGGGCACACGCTTTTTGATGACGTGGCCACCCAAGTCGGCATCGATCTGCCCGGCTTCTATCTCGACGATGGCCTGCCAAAGCGAGGCTTGTTCAAGGCCCTCCTTGCGTGCCCAGCGAGCAAACGATTTCAGCGTAAAAGCGCGCATGTCATGTCCATAGCCCGGAGGCATTCTATATCACTAAGTGGCGTAGTTCGAGTGCTTTCATTTTTAGCCGCCGCCGCGCAGCGGCCCACGGCAGCGGCTAAAGGAAAAAGCCAGGGGCGGCAGCGCCGCCCCCGTTGTTGCCGGCATCAGCCCTCGATCTCCGCCCGCAGGCTCTCCCAGTGCACCTCCAGAAACCGCAGCAAGAAGTGGTCCCACTTGATTGGACAAGTATTTCACTGAGATAAGTGAATGCCTGCGTGGTCATGCTGCCAGCGTTGCCGGTAGCGAGTTGAAGTTGCACTTGTTTCCTGAGCCTACGCTGTTTCGGTGGGACCTCGAACCCGAGATGGTGGGCAGGATTCGCAAGACGACGAATGGGCACTATGCGCTGGGTAGCGAACGATTCGCAGAGGAAGTGGCGTTGATGCTGGCTCGGCGCGTCACACCTGGGAAATCGGGCAGGCCCCGTAAGCCGGAAGTTGGCCGGAATGAGAGTTTGTTCTAGAAATCGTGGTCTGTCCCTTATATTCCTGACCTACGACGGCAATGGTGCATTGAAGACGGATGCTGATCGCACGTTTACGTGGACCAGTTTCGGTAAGCCAAGCCAGATCAATAGCTCAAACGGAACGGTCACGTTCAAGTACGGTGCCAATCGTCAGCGTTACTGGAAGGTCGATGATCCGATCTCAGGCGATCGCTCTGAGACGGTCTACATCGCTGGACTGTTCGAGCGGACGCGCACCTGGGCTTCTGACGGTAGTTTGAAGATTGTGCACACCCACCATGTGGGAGGAGGTGGACGCAACATCGGTTCGGTCATCATGACCAGCACCAACGGAGATGATGTCGCCGAATTCAAGCGAATGACGTACGCCCACACCGATGCGTTGGGTAATGTGGAAGTTGTCACCGACCAGCAGGGCCAGGCTTGGATTCAAGAATCAAGTGCAACATGATTGAGATAATCCGCCGTTGCTTGGTCGAAAAGCTCCTGCGGGGTCTGAAAGTCAAAAGGTTTCCTTGGCCGGGTGTTCAGTAGCCACGCGACGTCGTTCAGGCGGACCTGGCTCACACCTGACAGGTCGGTGCCCTTCGGGAATCACTGCCGTAGCAGGCCGTTGATGTTCTCGTTGCTGCCTCGCTGCCACGGGGCGTGCGGATCTGCAAAGTAGATAGCCATCTTCAGGTGCTTGCTCATCTGCGGATGCTCCGCCACCACGTTTGCCCTGGTCAGCCTGAGACCAACGAATCTTCCGTACGCCTCCTGAAGCCGGACCAGCCCAACCCGGCTGTCTAACCGTCTGGCCGCCGGGCGACTGGCCCAGTCCACGGGTTTACACTGGGGGCGTCGCGCGACTCGCTACAAACCAACGATAACCCCGAGCGCGCTGGTGTCGACGAGGAGAACCGATGGAAGAGAGCAACGTGCTGGTGGAAGTTTTTCTGCCGGTGATTCTGCTGCTGATCATGTTCGGTATGGGCATGACGCTTACGCCGCGAGACTTTGCCAACCTGCGTAAGTACCCACGCGCCGTGGGTGCGGGGTTGATCGGTCAGCTCGTGCTGCTGCCGGCGGTCGGCTTTGCACTGGCCGGATTGTGGGGGCTCACCCCGGCGCTGGCGGTCGGTCTGATCGTGCTCACCGCTTGCCCTGGCGGGACCACATCCAACGTGGTGTCGTTTCTGGCGCGAGGGGACGTTCCGTTGTCGGTGGCGTTGACCGCGTTCAACAGCTGCATCGTGGTGTTTACGATTCCGCTGTACGCCGGACTGGCGATGGACGTGTATTCCGGTGAGGCGGTGGATGTGCCGCTGCCAGTGGCCCGCATGATCGTCCAGGTGTTCATGTTCACGATTGTTCCTATCGGGCTGGGCATGACGCTGCGCGCCTTGGCACCGGCTTTTTGCAAGCGCATCGGCCCGGCCTACGATCGCTTCGCCGCGCTGGGCTTTCTGTTCATCCTGCTGGCGATCGTGTGGGAATCGCGGGAAAACATCCTGGCGATGGCTGCCGTGGTCGGGGGCGTCACTGCGGTGCTGGCCGTGATCATGACTGCAATTGGATTGCTATTGGGCGTGCTGCTGAGCGTGGGCACGCGTCAGGTCATCACGCTGGGCATTGAGGTGGGCATTCAGAACACCTTGCTGGGCATGGTGGTGGCCGGCACGGTGTTGAATGGCGTCCGCGGGCTGGACGGCGAGATCATGTACATGCCCGCAGCCGTCTATGGGTTGCTGATGTTTCTTCCGGCGCTGGGCATCATCTTCTATGGGCGACGACGCTTCGGCACGGCACTGGAAGCAGCCGGCTAATGCCCCCCTCACCCCAGGCGCATAGCCAGAAGAACGAGTTGGTTCATCTGGCCTAGAACGGCCTGCGCTGCAGGCCTTCGGCCGGAAAGAACTCGGGCCCGCAAAGCGTTTCGCTCAGCCAGACGCCACGGGCATCGACGCGGCTGCGAAAGCCCGTTTCGGTGGTTGGTGGGCTCTGGGCGTTGGCGACGGCTCGGGGGCTGAGCACCGCCAGGTTGGTGGCCTGCGGGGCACAGGTGCGGGCGCTGGGATAGCGAATCACCTCGACGCCGGCTCCCCGTGCGTCGGTGCCAAAAGCCTGGCTGGCCTGCCAGCTGTCCGGGGCACTGAGCCGCTCGGAATCAGGTTGCCGGCGGGTGTCGGTGGCCTGTTGTGTGGCCACGGCGACGCGAATGACGGTGTGAGACCGCCGGATCGGGGTGGGCGGCGGTTCGGCCATGCCAGCGTAGAACTGGTAATCGTAAAACGCCATTTCTGCGACCAGCGCAGAACGTTGCTCGCTGAGGTAGAGAATCCCTCGCGCCGTCGATGGGCCAAAGCGGCTGCCATAGGGCAGGGGCGGGTAGCGAAATGCGGAACGCAGCAGCCAGTGCATCTGGGCGACATCTGGCGGCAGGGCAGGCTTGGCTGCATCCAGGAGCGCTTCCAGCCGGTGTTGTTCCTCCGCGGTGTCCACGAATTCTGTCGTGGCGATCAGGCTTTGAGATTCCACATAGCGCAGCGCCGAGCCGCGTAGCGGTTCGAGGGGGAAGTCGCGCGTCACAGCTTGCCGCGCATGGCATCCAGGTAGGTGACAGAGCGGACCAGCCCATCGACCGATTGCATCAAAGTCTTCGGCACTTGGTCGCCCAGGTGCAGGTTGCGAGTGCGCATCCAGTGACGGATGTGCGACCGACTGCCGCCGGTCAGCGCAGATAGGCTGCGTTGTGAGCGCAGGAACAACAGCGCCAGCTCCGCCTGCTTGCCACTGAGCTCAGCCGTGCTGCGCGAGAGTGTCTCCCGCCGGCAGCCGATGATCGCGGCAAGTTCTCGCATTGATAAGCCGGCCTGGGTCGCCGCGTTGCGCGCGGCCTTTTTGATCAGTGCGGCGTCATCGATGTGCGGGGCTTTGGCAGCTGTCTGCATGTCGGGCCTCCAAGTGCGATTGGTCACATCTTATCGAAGATAGTGATGATTCGCACTTTATGGACGGTGGTCTCGGGCCGGCGGTTTTGCCCAAGCATGGCAAGCCTGCGGGTTGCTAGAGTCTGTCGCCCAACAACAAGATCAATGGGGAGACCATAAGTCGACGTTTCTTGCAGATGCTGTCGGTGTTATCGCTCGCAGCCGGCTTGCAGGCCTGCACAGGTGATGCAGATTCGACATCGCCATCCCCCGCGCCTGGGGAAGTCAGCGAGGTGTATGCGGATCTCAATGACTGGCTGTGCCACCCCCAACTCGATAGCCAGGACGACGCCTGTATGGGCGCGCTGGATACCCGGGTTGTGGCGGCCGATGGCACGGCAACCATCGAAACCGTGGCCTTGACGCCCGAGTTCGAGGTCGACTGCTTCTATGTGTACCCGACGACCAGTGCCGACCCCGGAGCCAACGCCGACCGCATGCCAGATGTGCAGGAACGGCAAACCACCTTGCTGCAGGCCGGTCGCTACCGGGATACCTGTCGGATGTTCGCGCCGGTGTATCGGCAGCGCAGCCTGACCGCGCTGGCGGTCTCGGGGCGGACCGATGTGGTGTATTCGCCGGAGGCCATCGAGGCTGCCAATGAAGTGGCCTATGGCGACGTGCGCGAGGCCTTTTTGCACTACATCGCCACCGCAAACGAGGGGCGCGGCTTTGTGTTGATCGGTCACTCCCAGGGCGCGCGGCTACTGGCCCGGCTAATCGCCGAGGTGGTCGAGACCACGCCTGCGCTGGCCGCCCGTCTGGTGGCGGCCCACATTCCCGGCACCACGCTGGCGCAGCCCGTGGGAGCGGATGTGGGCGGCAGTTTTCGCAGCACCCCGGTTTGTCGCCACGCCACGCAAACCGGCTGTGTGGTCGCCTACGCCAGTTACCGCGCCGATGATCCCGCACTGGCGAACCCCCGGTTCGGCTTGGTGACCGAGCCAGGCATGCAGGCGATTTGTGTACACCCGGCGGCGTTGTCTGGCGGGCGGGCCGGCTTGCAGGCGCGGCTGCCATTCGTGTTGCCGCCGGTGTTCCAGGCGCTGCTTAGGCCCCGCGGCAGCGGCGGGCCTTATGCCAACCGGGCGGACAATGTTGCGGCGATGGTCGAGACACCGTTCTTCGCGGTCCCGGGGCAGATCGACGGTGCCTGCCGCGTGCATCCCGACAGCGGGGCCCATTATCTGGAGGTGCGGATTGACGCCGACCCGCAAGACCCACGCGCCGACGATTATCCCGGCGAGTTTTTCGGGGGTGATAACTGGGGGTTGCATCTGGCCGATGTGAACCTGGCGCAGGCCGACCTCGTGGCTCTGGCCCGCAGCCAGGCGCGGCAGTACCTGACAGCGCAAGCTCGGTAGGCCGCCAGTGGCAACTGGCCCCGCCCCGGTCCTGCTGGTGGATGCACTCAACGTGGCGTACTGGTGTGGGGCGCCGCCCACGCTGCGGCTTCCCCTGGGCTTGGCCATCGGATTGCTGGGGCAGGGGTCTTGCGTGGGTTTGATCTTTGATGCCAGTGCGGGCTATCAGCTGCCGGCCAGTGAGCACACTGTGTTTACGCAGTTGCTGCAATCTCCGACATTGGCGTTGCAGGTGCCATCGGGGCACAGCGCCGATCGGGAGCTGTTAACGCAGGCCAAGGCCATGAAGGCCGCGGTGATCAGCCGGGATCGCTTTCGGCAACATCGGCGCAAGTTCCGGTCGATTGTCGGTTCGCCGACGCGCAGTCTCAGCGGCGGCGTGATGGGGGATCAGATTCACGTTCCGCAGTTGGGGCTGAGCTGCCCGCTGCCGGCCGACATCGAACAGGCCTGGGCTGCGTGGCGCGCACTTGGCGCCAAGCTGGAACAACAGGGCGCGCTGGATTCGCGTGGCGCTGATCCGGCGTAAGCCTGCTCACGGTCACGTTGCTTTGGTCTGCGCTTGCACCGACGCCATTCAATTCGTGATTCAGTCAGCCTGACCTGCGCGGCGGTACTGCGCCATGAAACGCCGGTCGATGCGGTTTTTCAGCCAGGCGCTAAAGCGCCCGCGCCACCAGAATCGCCACCACAACAACAGGCCTTGTCCATTGCCCAGGTTGAGAATGGCCAACCAGCGCCGTTGCGGTTGGTACGGCCGCAGGGGCCGTTGCTGCAGGCTGGCCAGCAGATTGTGATGGATTACCTCGGCGGCCTTGACGCCGAACACGCCCAGCTTGGGTAGCGCCCGGGGCTGATAATCGGCGCAATCGCCGGCGGCAAAGACGCGGGGATCGGCGATGCTTTGCATGGTGGGGCCCACCTTGAGCCCCTGTGGGCCGGCGGGCAGACCCAGTGTTCGGGTGAGCGCCTTGGCCTGCAGACCCACTGCCATGACGACATGCGCGGCCGGCAACACCTCGCCCGAGGCCAGCTCAACGCCGGTTTGCGTGATGCGCCTGGCCTCGGCGGAAAGCCGCAGCGCCACGGGGTAGTCATCCAATGCGGCCTGCAGTCTGCGTGCGGCCCCGGCTGGGGCCGACGTCAGCAGGCGGGATGACCGGGACACCAGCGTGACCTGGGGCGCGACATCGCAACGCCTGGCCAACCCGGCCAAGTTGGCGGCGATCTCGCTACCGGTCGCGCCCCCGCCGATGATCACCACAGGCGGCATGGAGGCTTGATCCCGCATGGCGGCTTCCAGCGATAGGCGCAGCGAGTACAGCGGTGGGATCGGCTTGACGGGCCAAATCTGCGGCCCGTTGTCTGCTGTCGGCAGGGACTCGGTGTCGACCTCGCTACCCACGTTCAACGACAGCCAGTCGTAGTCCAGCGTCCGGCCGCTGGCCAGGGTGATGCGACGGCTGTCGGGGCAGATGCGGGTGACGGCCTCACGGATGAACGCACCGCCCGAGGCCTGCATCAACGCGTTTGGGTCGATGCGGTCCTCGTCGGGGCTGAATTCTCCCCCCAGCAGACCTGTGGCCATGCCGGAGTACCAGAACTCGCCGGGGTCGATGAGCAGCAGCCGGGCGCCCGCATCGCGATAGGCCTGGGCGCGCGCTGCAATATGCAGGTGGGCGTGGCCTGCGCCGACCAGCACGATGGTGGGCTGCCGGGCGCTGGTCGTCATCGGCCTAGTCGTCATGCTCGATGGGTAGCCCAGTCTTGCGCAGCTCCTCAAAGCCGGCTTCCGACGCAATCGCGCCCGCATAGCCCATTTGCTTCAGTGTGGCGGCAGCCAGCGCGGCACGGCTGCCCGCCGAGCAGTAGGTGACGAGACGGGCATCGTGATCGTCGGTGACGTCGCCAATGCTGAACTCCAGCGTGCCCCGGGGCACGGCGTGGGCGCCGCGAATCTGGCCGGAGGCGGTTTCCGTGGGTTCACGCACGTCGATCAGGATGGCACCTTCCCGGTGCAGCTTGGCGACCTCCTCCGGGCTTAATGTGCCGGCCAAGCCTTTGGCGCGGCGCACCAACTCACGGGCTGAATAGGCGGGTTGGGTCATCAGGTCCTCCAGGTCGGATCAGGTGCAACCTGCCCTCGGGGCGACGGCCGCACTTGGCATCCGACCGAAGCGGCGGCGGAGTGTTCCGCAGACGGCGGCGGACGTTAGTTCGGTGGTGTCCCGGCACCGGGTTGCTGTGTCTTCACGCCGGCAGCCCGCAGCGTGTCGAATCCTCCCGGCTTGAGAACTGAGATCCTGGAGAATCCCGCTGCCCGCAGGGTTTCGGCGGCGCGGCTGGCCCGGCCACCGGCTGCGCAATACAGCAATACGGGTGCATCGGGGTCCAGCTTGAGCTGGGGTAGCGTGCTGGACATTGCGTCGACCGGCACATGCTGGGCACCGGCGACATGGCCGGCGGCCCATTCCGCCTCGCTGCGCACATCGATTGTGGTGACACCGCGGGCAATCGCATCGGCGGCCTGTTGGGTGCCGAGCTGTTGGACGCTCGCGGGCGTATCCGAGGCCGAGCCACAGGCCGTGCACAGGATCAAGCCAGCCAGCAGAGCGGCCCAGTATCTGAGTCGTCGGGTTGCCATCATGCTTGTCTGTCCTCCGTTTGCGGGGGGCGGCGCTGCCACCAGCGCCAGAGTCCGATCAGGCTAATCGCCAGCCAGAAGCATTCGATGATCATCGACGACAGGTTGAAGTCGAAGCTCAGCGAAATCATTAGCGCCAGCGCGCCCAGGCCGTTGATCAGGCTATAGGCTAGGCCGCGGCTGTCCAGCCGGTCCATTTGCAGCGCGAAATAGCTGCCGACGATGCACAGCACACCGAGATTGCCGACAAAGTCGTACCAGGCGTAGTCGAAAGCCACGGTCAACCCGGGTTAGAAGCCGCCGCGCAACCGCAGGCCGATGCTGCCGGCGTCGAAGCGAAAGCCGTTCACCTCGTAGTCGATCTGCGTGTAGGACAAGGCAAACCAACGCCAGGCGGCGTCGAGTTTCAGGCCGGTGGCATCGTCGAAGGAAAAGTCGGGGAGAAACCCATCGCCATCAAAATCGATATCGCGATGGTGGACCACGCCAGCGGTGAGCTGCACCTCGCCGACAAAGGTGAAGGCCGAGGCTTCCAGCGTCCAGCGCTCCACGCCGAGGTCGGAATCGGCAGCCGAGGATTCGTTGAGCTTGTAGCCCAGCAGCCCCTGCAGCCCGAAGTCGGGGCGTAGCAGCCAGTAGCCGCCACCGGCGAGTAAGAGCCCGTCGCCGGCGGTGATGTCCTCGCGCTCGTTATTGTCCAGCGTCACGGTGACCAATTCGTCGCCGCCAAACTCGGCCGCCACCTCCGCGATCCAGCCAATGCGGCGCCGGTACGTCGGGCGTTCGGCGCGCCACGCGGGGTCGCCAAACACGACCGGCCTGCGGGTGGCCTGGGCATACCGGGTGGCCGCGTCGGGGTCGGCATCAGCGGAGCTAGCTGGTGGGGGCGTCGCCGGCCCGATGGTTTGCGCCGGCTGGCTGCGGGCTGGGGTCGCGGTGTTCGGTGCGGCGGGGGGCGGTTTGGCGCTCGCGGCGGATGCTCCGGTGCTATCAGGTTGGTTTGCGTGAGGTGTCTGCACGCGGGCTTCGATGAGCGTCCGGGTCTCCCGATCCAGCAGGCCATTTTGTGGCAGGCCGGCATCGGCCTTGAAGGCATTGAGGCCGGCTTCCAGTGCCTGATCGAACACGCCGTCGATCTCGCCCACGGCGTAACCGAGTTGCTGCAACTGTTCCTCGACAGTCTGGATGTACGGGGAACCCGCTGCGAAGGCGGCCCCGCCTAGCGGCACGAACAGGCTGGCGCGGAGCAGCGGTACAAGACGAACGCGGATCATTGGATGCGTATCCGGAGCAGATCGGGCCCGCATGCTACAGCGGAACCGTCATGCCCTGCCGCGCCAGTCCAGCGAATTCTGCGTTGACCCGGTCCTCGAACTGCGCGTAGTGGTCGTCGTAGCTCATCAGGTACAGCCGCTTGCGTAGCGATGCCGGGTAGACATCGAGCAACTCCTCCAAGGAAGCGTGCACCGGATTACCGGTTTGAAAGGTCACGTCATGAAAGCCGATGGTGAAGTCCAAATCGGCCAGACCGGGAATGGGCCGCGTATCACTGGTGAACAACACCCGATCCTCCAACAACAGGCCGCGGCACAGCTTGCCGGGCGTGTGATGGGTTTCGATGAGCTGCGCATTGATCTGCGGTGTGCGAAGCTGCTCTCCGGTCACGTAGCGCACATCAAAGTAGTCCCCCAGCTGCTGCGCCCCCTCGGAATTGCCGCCCATTGAGCCCTGCAGCGTGTGGGTCCATAGCTCGTCCTCGAGCGCGGGCAGCAGGTGCAGCGGAATGCGGCGATTCAGACCAAAGCGGGATTCGTAGCCGATGCGCTCCAAGCCGAACACGTGGTCGCCATGGACGTGGGTGATGAAAATACCGTCCACATCGGCGAAGCCGTGGCCCTGGGCCGCGAGCGCCGGCTTGATCGTCCAGCCGGCATCGATGAGGAACAACCGGCCCCGCTCACGAATCGCCGCGTTGGTGTTGAAATGGGTCAGCGATTCCGAGTGGCCGCAGCCCAGGATGAGCAGCTCACGCACGGGGCGGCATGGCGTCGGCGATGGCCTTGGCCGTGGCATCGAGGCGTCGTCGCTTCGCCGGCCGCTCGATGGCCGGCAGCATCAGGGTGCCCAGGTGCCACAGCATGCGGCTAAGGGTTTTGACCCAGTCGCCACGATACCGTGGGATCACGTGGATATGGACATGCGGCACGCTTTGGCTGGCGGCGCGGCCGTCATTCACCAGAAAATGCTGTCCTAGGCTGCCGAGGCCTGCTTGCTGCGCGCTGCCGATCTCCCGGGCCACCTGCCACAGGTGTGCGAGTTCTTCGGTGGTCAGTTCGGATAGGTGCTGGACGCTGCGCTTGGGGATGACCAGCGCATGGCCACGTGACACCGGGTTGATGTCCAGAAACGCCGCGCAGCGGTCATCCTGCCAGACAAAGCTTGCGGGCAGCTCGCCCGCCAGAATGCGCGCAAAAACGGTCAAGAGAGATCGGGGCTCGCCTGCATCCAGAGCATGCCGACCAGCATGGCCAGGCTACGCGCCAGCTGCACATGCGTGGTCGAAAAAGGAACATGGTTACCAATGCCGTTCTTGGCATTGACGAATTGCATGACGC
This sequence comes from Abyssibacter profundi, assembly GCF_003151135.1. Classification (NCBI taxonomy): domain Bacteria; kingdom Pseudomonadati; phylum Pseudomonadota; class Gammaproteobacteria; order Chromatiales; family Oceanococcaceae; genus Abyssibacter; species Abyssibacter profundi. Next base: position 241,439 of record NZ_QEQK01000007.1, on the reverse strand, counting down.
CGAGCGGGCCGTGGCCGGCGAAGCTCACGGGAACGGCCAGAATCGACCGTGTCTCGTAGCCCATGCGCTGATCGAACTGGGCGACGCGTGAAGAATCGTAATTCGGTAACCGGGTCACATCAGAAACATTGACGACATCGTTGTCGGTGATGGCACGCGCGGCGATGGTGTCCCGGGAGGGCGCCCCATCGGCATCGAGCAGTGCAATCGGCGCAAACACGCCTTCCTCACCGAAATCGGTGACCGCCATCAGGCCCAGTGGCGTCGATTTGACGACGCGAAAACGCAGCTGGTCACCTTGGGTTCGGTACAGGCTGCAGCCGTCGACCCCCACCATGCGGCTGGCGCTGGTCACGATACGGCGCTCCATGCTCTGGGGCTCGAAGGCCTGGCCCATAGCGGCACAGAGCACGGTGAGTTCCCGCAACTGCTCACGTAGGGCTCGAAATGCCTGTTCGCTGGCGCTCACCGTTTCTGGACTCAAGATCTCCGGAAGGTCCCTGGGCGCTTTCACTGGCGTCTCCTTGCCAAGATGATGGCGTGCGTATGCCTCGCGCTAACGCAAACCATGCCACGAAATGTTACGTAAAGCATGTTCCCGACTATGCTTGCGCGCCCAGTGTTTGCGAATCAGGTGACAAAAGCATGTCGTATGCCACGCTGCCCGCCAGTCTTGATGAATTACCCGCCCAGGCCCGGGCGCTGGTCGCGGGCGAATCCAACCGCATTGCCAATCTGGCCAATGTCGCGGCACTGGTCTTCCATGCACTGGACGATGTGAATTGGGTGGGATTCTACCTGCGGGATGAAGTCTGCAACGAACTGGTCCTGGGTCCCTTTCAAGGCAAGCCGGCCTGTATCCGGATTCCCTGGGGGCGTGGTGTCTGCGGAACCGCGGCCGCCACGGCAACGGTGCAGCGCATTGCGGATGTCCATGCTTTTGAGGGGCACATTGCCTGTGATCCCGATTCGCGATCCGAGCTGGTGATCCCCTTGATCGATCAGGGGGACGTTGTTGGGGTATTCGATCTGGACAGCCCGACAATTGATCGTTTCAGTGAACGGGACGCGCAGGTGCTTGCGGCCGTGGCAGCGGTCCTGGATACTGCGGTGAAAACTGTCTAAAAATACAGCATGCTGACACGACGCCAAACCGAAGTGCTCGACTTCATCCGCCAGTTTGCCGAGTCTGAATCCATGCCGCCGACGCTGCATGAAATCGCGAAGGGCATGGGCTTTTCGTCAGACAACGCGGCCCGGGATCACGTGCGTGCCCTGGCCCGTAAGGGCGCCATCGATCTGGTGGAAGGGACTTCACGTGGCATTCGATTGCGGGATGCCGGTATTCCGTTGATTGGCCGCGTGGCGGCCGGCTCGCCGATTCTGGCTGCCGAAAATGTCGAAAAGCGCATCCAGACCCAGGGTGGCCTGTTCAACGAACAGCCGGATTATTTCCTGCGGGTGGTCGGCGAAAGCATGCGGGATGCCGGGATCATGGATGGTGACTTGCTGGCGGTGAAGAAAAGCCATGAGGCGCGCAATGGCCAGATCATCGTGGCTCGGCTGGATGAAGACGTGACGGTGAAGGAGTTCGAGCGACGAGGCCGACAAGTCCGGTTAATCGCACATAACCCCGAGTTCGCGCCCATTGAGGTCGATCTGGCCACCCAGCCACTGGCGATCGAAGGTCGCGCGGTCGGCGTTTTTCGCAGCTACTAGGGCGCAGCGACCGGGCAGCCGTTTGCGGCGTGCGCGGTCCGTGACCACCGCATCGATGACGCTGCTCGCCGCAGGCTGGTTTGAGTGTGTGAACTTGGCAGGGTGAATCGATCAATGTTTTCCTAGGCCGATGCGCTACTGCCCTCAATGTCGATCCGAACTGGCCACGGCCGAACGCGGTGGTATCGACCGCCTCGTCTGCCCTGACACCGATTGCGGTTTCATCCACTGGAATAACCCGGCGCCCGTCGTGGCGGCGGTGGTCGAATACCAGGGACAGGTCGTTCTGGCTCGCAACGCGGCCTGGCCCGACTGGATGTACGGTCTGATCACCGGCTTTCTCGAAGCCGGCGAGACGCCGGAGGACGGCATGCTCCGGGAGGTCAAGGAAGAGCTGGGTCTGGACGGGCGAATCGGTGGCCTGATCGGGGTGTACGAGTTCATCCGGCGCAACGAGGTGCTCATCGCCTACCACGTTGAGGCCGAGGGCACGGTCACCCTGGGTGAGGAATTATCCGACTGGAAAGCCGTGCCCCTGGAGCGCTGCAAGGTCTGGCCGTTCGGCACCGGGCTGGCACTGCGCGACTGGTTGCGGACCCGCGGGGTGGAGCCCCCGATGATGGAGCTGCCCGGCCGATGATGCCGGCGGTCCCCGAGCTTGCCACCGCCCGCCTCCGGATGCGGGGCTGGCGACCGGGGGACTTCGATGATTTCGCCGCTGTTTTCAGCGATGAGCAGCACTGCCGCTACATCGGCGCGTCCTGTACCCGCGAAGAAGCCTGGCGCCGGTTCGCCGTCACCGTCGGGCATTGGTGTCTGCGGGGTTTCGGCCCCTGGGCCGTGGAACGGCTGGATACGGGCGTGTTCGTCGGGTCCGTGGGGTTGTGGATGCCCGAGCGCTGGCCCGAGTTGGAGCTGGGCTACTGGCTGTCACCCGGTCAGCTGGGCCATGGCTTTGCGACCGAGGCGGCCGGCGCGGCACGCGATCATGCCTATCGCGTGCTGAAGCGCGGGCGCCTGGTGAGCTTCATCCATCCGGACAACCTGGCCTCGCAGGCCGTGGCCGCCCGCCTTGGTGCCGTCATCGAGGACACCACCGTGCTCAAGGGGATTCCCTGCCAGCGGTGGCGACACCCTGAACCCGACTGAGGCGACGCGGTTCGCGCTTTAGTCCTCCAGTTGGGGGACGCCCTGAGCAGGGTTGTGAACCGCTGCACGTTTTCCTCCGCGCCAAGCCTGAACCATCAAGTCTGGCGCGAGGTTCGGTGGACTGCTCAAGGCATTGGCCCCTCCCGCGCCGTCGATACATTCGGGGAGCAAAGGGAGTTCTCATGACCAAGACACAATATTTACTAAGCCTGGCTGTCGCCGGGGCGCTGACGCTGGGTGGCTGTTCATCCGGCGATGATGATGAAGACGGCGGCGGCGACGATCCGCCAGTGATGGCCGCTGCCTGCGCAGATGGCGTGGACAATGACAACGATGGGCTGATCGATCTGGCCGATGCCGGCTGTAGTGATGCAGCAGACGATGACGAAACCGACCCGGCCACGGCTGTCGGGTCGGTGGTCGGCACGATCTCGGATACCACCACCGGTGCCCTCATTCCGTCCGCGCAGGTTCGGATCGGTGATGTGACGGGGGCCACCGACGCGAACGGCGAGTACCAGCTCAACAATGTACCGGTGGGCGAGCGCGTAATGCTGGACGTCTCGGCGGCGGGCTACGAGACCAACATGCGCGTGGTCGACATCCTGGAGGGACAGACATCCATGGTCTCGGCCTCGCTGCTGCCAGTGGGCACCATGGAGATGGTCGACCCGGCGGCCGGAGGCAATGTCAGCATCGCCGGCTCAACCGCCATGGTGATGTTCGATGCCGGCGAGATCGACAGCACGGCGAGCGAAGTCATGGTCACGTTGACCGATGTCGACCCGGGTGCGTCTCCGGACAACATGCCGGGTGATTTCATGGGCATGGATGGCGGCGAGATGACCATGATCGAATCGCTGGGGGCGATTTCCGTCAACATCATGGATGACAGCGGGAATGAGGTGCCCTTGAGCAATGGCTCCATGGCGACCATTCGCATTCCGCTGAGCAGCCGCAACGCCAATCCCGATCCGACCATTCCGTTGTGGGCCTTTGACGAATCTACCGGCCTGTGGATGCGCGAGGGTTCCGCCCAGCTGGTCACCGAGAACGGTGAGAGCTACTACCAGGGCGAGGTGGCCCATTTCAGCTACTGGAACGCTGACAAGCGACTGGAAACCATCACGCTCACCGGTTGTGTTGTTGATGCTCAGGGCGAGCGGGTTTCGGGTGTGCGGATTAAATCCTCCGGCGTGGACTATACGGGTACCTCCCGCGCACGCAGCGACAGCAATGGCGAGTTCCGGATCCAGGTCCGGCGTGAGTCGCAGCTGACCCTGCGCGGCGAGTCGGGTCAGGCGGTGACGAACACCGCGGTGATCAATTCCGGCAGTGCCAACGCGGATATCACCGATAGCTGCCTGCGCTTCGGCGCCGACAACGAGCAGCCGTTCACGATTCAGCTGACCTGGGGCGAGAGTCCTCGCGACCTGGATTCCTGGCTGTATCGCCCGGAAGGTGGCCATATTTCGTACACCAACCGGGGCGACCTGGAGTCCGAGCCCTTCGCCAATCTCGATGTGGATGACGTCAGCAGCTTCGGACCCGAGGTGATTACCGTCGTGCGGCCGCGGGTCGGGACTTACCGCTATTTCGTGGACAACTTCTCCGAGGTGGAGCCGGGCATTAGCGGCTCACCGGCGCGTGTGGAGCTGACGGTGAACGGCAATACCCGGGTGTTCACACCGCCGGCGGGTGAGCAGGCCGGTTCCACGAACTACTGGTCGGTGTTCGACATCACCATCGCTTCCGACTGTTCGGCCACGGTGACGCCGCTGACCGGCGACGTGTGGAGCACCGCGCCGCCAGAGCGCCCGGCGACGCCGGACGAGAGCATTCCCTACTGCGCCGCGCCTGCCGCAATTCGCTAGTCCGGGGAGTCGTAACAAGCGCCCGCGCCGGTTGTCGGTGCGGGCGTTTTTCGTTGGCCGGGTCTAGACCCGGCGCCGCGCTGCCTCGCGGACCAGCGCTTGGAACAAGCGCCGCTGAACACCGCGTTGGGGGATGTACTCCGGGTGCCATTGGGTGCCGAGCAGGAAGCCCCGGCCCGGCCGTTCGATGGCCTGCACGATGCCATCGAGATCGCGGCCCGATACCTTGAGTCCGCGGCCCAGGCGGCGCACGGCCTGGTGGTGAAGGCTGTTGATGCGCGTCTGCTGACGCCCGGTCAGCTTGGCCAGACGCGAGCCGCGCTGAATGTGCAGCGTCTTGCGCGGCAGAATGAGTCGCCGGTTACCGGTGTGCTTGCGAACAGGGCGGAGGTCGCCGATCAGGTCGCCGCCATGGACCACGTTGATCAGCTGCGCGCCTCGGCAAATGCCGAGCATGGGCAGACCCTCGCGTAGCGCCGCCTCGATGACCGCCATCTCGAAGCGGTCGCGGGCCGGGTCGTAATGCCCGGTGCCCGGGTCGTCCCCCGCGTAGAGCTTGGGATCAATGTCATCGCCGCCGCCGATGATCACGCCATCGAGTCGCCCCATGCGGGCCGAGCGGCCGGGTGTCAGTCGCACCGGCGTGCCGCCCGCCATGCGAACGGCCATGGCGCCGAACCACCAGCCCCAGGCCACACGCTTATCCGGTCCTGTGATGCCGATGACGGGGCGGCGATGACGGTTGCGGATTGTGCGTGCAGGTTGAGGCATGTCGGTTAGGGGATGGGCGTCAGCCATTGTTCGCAGTCGCGCGCCCAGACATCGAACAGCTTGGCGACGGGATCGTCCAGATGTTGTCGGTAGGCGTGCATGACCGCGTCGCGGCGGGCGTGATCCACGGCCAGGTGCTCCACCTGGAGCCAGTGCCGCCACGGCTCTTCCAGAGTCCAGCCGTCCTCGTCAATCAGGCAGTTCGGCAGGCGGTAGTGCAGTGCCGGGCGCGGCTTGACCAGGCGCGTGTCCACGCCCGCCTTGACCCGTTCCATATCCACCTCGGCAAACACGGGCAGCATGTCCAGTGCGCGGTTGCGGGTGGCGTTGTACTGCAGGTAGTCGTCGATGAGCTGATCCATGTCCGGGGCGTAGTCCGGTTCGGTGATCAGCCGGGCGTAATCGCTGCCGAAACGGTCGATGTAAGGCGTGATTCTGCGCGACCAATCCACCTTGGAGGCCTTGGCCAGCCAGGGGAACAAACAGACAAAAGCCTGCAGGTAAGCGAGCAGCGTGTCGGCCTGCGTGTCGGGCAGCTCGGGGTTGAGGTGTAGGCCGAAGGCGTAGATCGGCGAATCATGGGTGCCCCGGGCGCCGGCTTCGCGCAGGCGGGTCACCAGATCGTTCATCTGCTCCAGGTCGGACATGGGCAGCGGCGGCGTGACGATCTCGAAGGGCACGATCTGCTTGGCGATGGCGCCGATCACCTCGTCGGACAGGCGCTCCAGCGAGAACAGGCCCTGGTCATCGGGCTTGTCATCGTCTTCACGGCCCAGCCGTTTGACGTAACTGGAGTCCAGTTCGATGTGATAGGTGCCGTGAGGCGTGTCCTCGACATCGCACTCATAGGGCGAGATCGGGCTGATCGAACCGCCGACGGTATCGCGCAGGGTGCGGGCGATTTGTTCGATGCCCAGGCCGGAGAATTCGAGCTCGACGCCAATGCGTCGAATCTTGCCCGATTCGGTCTCGCGCACGGGTGGTCCCAGCCAGTCGGGCGGGGTCGGCTTGAACAGACGCTGGTAAAGGTGCTTGATCACGGTAGCCATGGTGCCATGCCGTCGATACCATCGAATAGCTCTGGCCAAGGAGGAGCCGTATGACTGATCGTCGCGTCTTTGACGCCACGTTGTCCGACCAGACCGATGCTGACCCGACCGAGACGCGGGAATGGCTGGATGCCTTCGAGGCAGTGATCGAGCTGGAAGGCCCCGAGCGGGCGCATTTTCTGCTGGAAAGCTTGCTGGAGCGCTCACGGCGCGGCGGCACGTTTATTCCGCACTCGCCCTACACGGCTTACATCAACACCATCCCTCCGCATAGCGAAGCCAAGAGTGATGGCGACCATGCACTGGAATGGAAGATCCGGTCGCTGATTCGCTGGAATGCGACCGCCATGGTGGTGCACGCCAACCGCGAGCACGATGGCATTGGCGGGCATATCGCCAGTTTCGGATCGGCCGCGACGCTCTACGACGTGGGCTTCAACCACTTCTTCAAGGGGCCGGATCACGAGACCGGTGCCGACCTGGTCTACGTACAGGGCCACAGCGCACCCGGCATTTACGCCCGCGCGTTTCTGGAGGGTCGGCTCAGCGAGGATCAGCTCCACCGGTTCCGCACCGAGACCCAACCCGGCGGCTTGTCGAGCTATCCCCATGCCTGGCTGATGCCGGATTTCTGGTCGCTGGCCACCGTGTCCATGGGCCTGGGGCCGATCATGGCGATTTATCAGGCGCGGCTGATGAAGTACATGGAGAACCGCGGTCTGACCAAGACAGAGGGCCGCAAGGTCTGGTGCTTCTGCGGCGATGGTGAGATGGATGAGCCGGAATCGCTTGGCGCCATCGACATCGCCTCCCGCGAGGGGCTGGACAACCTGATTTTCGTCGTCAACTGCAACCTCCAGCGCCTGGATGGCCCGGTGCGTGGTGACAGCAAGATCATCCAGGAGCTGGAAGGCACGTTCCGGGGGGCGGGCTGGAATGTCATCAAAGTGATCTGGGGCTCGGCCTGGGATCCGCTGATCGCCCAAGACCGCGACGGCAAGTTGCTGCAGCGCTTCAACGAGGCGGTGGATGGCGAGTACCAGAACTTTAAGTCCAAGGGTGGCGCGTACACGCGCGAGCATTTTTTCGGTAAATACCCGGAACTGAAGGAAATGGTTGCCCGCATGTCGGACGACGACATCGCCCGGCTGAATCGCGGCGGCCATGATCCGCACAAGGTCTACGCGGCCTATCACCATGCGGTGAACGACGCCGATGGCCGGCCCACGGTCATCCTCGCCAAGACCGTCAAGGGCTATGGCATGGGCGAGGCCGGTGAAGGTCAGAACATCACCCATCAGCAGAAGAAGATGGGCGAGGAGGCCTTGCGCAAGTTCCGCGACCGCTTCCAAATTCCGATCAGTGACGATGCGATCAAGGATGTGCCGTTCTACCGGCCGGACGAGGATTCGGAGGAAATCCGCTATCTCAAGGCGCGGCGCGAAGCCCTCGGCGGCTCGCTGCCACAACGTCGGGTTGCCCAAGAGTCGCTGACACTCCCCGGGCTGGATGCGTTCAGTTCGGTGACCAAGGGGTCGGGGGATCGCGAGATTTCCACCACCATGGCCTTTGTCCGCATTCTGCAGACGCTATGCCGCGACAAGCAGATCGGTCAGCGCATCGTGCCCATCGTGCCCGATGAGGCGCGGACCTTTGGCATGGAAGGCATGTTCCGGCAGCTGGGCATCTACTCGCCGGTGGGTCAGCTCTACGAGCCGCAGGATGCCGACCAGCTCGCGTTTTATCGCGAGTCCACCGACGGTCAGATCCTGGAGGAAGGGATTACCGAAGCCGGGTCCATGTCGTCGTGGATTGCCGCGGCCACCAGCTACGCCAACCACCAGACCACGCTGATCCCGTTCTACATCTTTTATTCGATGTTCGGCTTCCAACGCATCATGGATCTGGCCTGGGCCGCCGGCGACATGCGGGCTCGGGGTTTTCTGATCGGCGGCACGGCCGGGCGCACAACGCTCAATGGCGAGGGTTTGCAGCATCAGGATGGACACAGCCATTTGCTCGCCGATTGCATTCCCAACTGCCGGGCCTACGACCCCACATTCGGCTACGAGATCGCCGTCATTGTTCAGGACGGCCTGCGGCGCATGTTTGCCGAGGGTGAGGATGTCTTCTACTACCTGACCTGCGAAAACGAGAACTACGCGCATCCCGAGCTGCCCGAGGGCGTTGAGGATGGCATCAAGCGCGGGATGTACCGCCTGCGCAGCGGGGATGGCCGTAAGAAGAAACGCGTACAGCTGCTGTCTTGCGGTTCGATTCTCCGCGAGGCCATGGCCGCTGCCGAGATGCTGGAAGGAACCTACAAGGTCGCTGCCGATGTCTGGAGTGTCACCAGCTTTACCGAGCTGCGGCGCGACGGCCTGGATTGCGACCGCTGGAACCTGCTGCATCCCGACGAGGAGCCGCGTGATCCCTTCGTCACCCGGCAACTGGCCGAGGTGGACGCCCCGGTGGTGACAGCCACGGACTACATGAAGACATACGGGGATTTGATCCGACCCTGGGTTCCCCATACCTACCGGGTGCTGGGCACCGACGGCTTTGGTCGCTCCGATACCCGCGAGGCGCTGCGAGACTTCTTCGAGGTCGATCGGCGATGGATTGTGCTGGCCGCCCTGCAGTCGCTGGTGGCTGACGGCACGCTGGAGCGCAAGGTGCTGTCCAAGGCCATCAAGGATCTCGGCATCAATCCCGACAAGCCCAACCCGGTGACGGTATGAGCACGATCACGGTCAAGGTTCCTGATATAGGCGATTTCGACGCCGTCGAGATCATCGAATTACTGGTCGCCGAGGGCGATACCGTGGCGGTGGAGGACGGACTGGTCTCCCTGGAGTCCGACAAGGCCACCATGGATGTACCGTCCACGGCCGCCGGCAAGGTCAGCAAGCTGCTGGTCGGGGTGGGCGACAAGGTGGCCGAAGGTGATGCCGTGGCCAAGATCGAGGCCGAGGACGCCGAAACACCCGATGACGCGCAGGATGCGGACGCCGACGAGACGGATGCATCTGATGAAGCGCCCGACGCTTCCACCGCCGATGAGTCGGAGCCCGCAGAGGCCGGCGGCGACGGCGAGGGCCAGTCCGATGACGCCGGCGCCTCCGATGGCGAGGAGGTCGAGGTCACCGTGCCGGATATTGGTGATTTCGATGCCGTCGAGATCATCGAGGTGCTGGTCGCAGAGGGTGATGCAGTCGAGGTCGAACAGGGTCTGGTGACGCTGGAATCCGACAAGGCGACCATGGATGTCCCCTCGACCGTGGCCGGGACCCTGGTCCGACTGGCCGTGGGCTTGGGTGATTCCGTCCGCCAGGGTGATGTCGTGGCCGTGGTGCGCGCAGCGGGCGGCGACAAGCCTGCAGACAGCGGTGCCCAAGACGGCGGGGCCAAGCAAAGCGAGGCCGGTCAGGCGGAACAGCCGTCCCAACGCACGGCATCTGCTGATCAGGATCAGCCGGCTGCGGCGCCCAAACCCAAGCCGTCGACCGAACAACCCTCGCGGGATGACCCCACCACCCGCAGCGGCGTGCCGGCCCATGCCTCGCCGGCCGTGCGCAAGTTTGCGCGCGAGCTGGGTGTCACCCTGCAGGGCGTCAAGGGCAGTGGTCCCAAGGGGCGCATCCTCAAGGAAGATGTCCAGAGCCACGTCAAGGGCGTGATGAAGAGTGCCAGTAGCGAGGCGGCCGTCAGCGCCGGTTCGGGGCTGCCACCGCAACCGGATGTGGACTTCAGCAAGTTCGGCGACGTGGAAACCGTGGAGCTGGCGCGGATTCGCAAGCTGTCATCCAAGCACTTGCACAAGTCCTGGTTGCTCATCCCGCATGTCACCCAGTTTGCCGAGGCCGACGTCACCGACCTGGAGGCGTTCCGGCAGGCCGAGAAAGACAAGCACGCGGCCAAGCTCACCATGTTGCCGCTGCTGATCAAGGCGGTGAGCCATGCCATCGACCGGTTCCCCGAGTTCGCCAGTTCGCTGACGGCCGACGGCAACGCGCTGGTCATGAAGCATTACCGCCATATCGGGTTCGCCGCCGACACGCCCCATGGGCTGGTCGTGCCCGTGGTCAAGAACGTGGACCAGAAAGGCGTGATCCAGATCGCTGCCGAGACGGCCGAACTGGCGAAGAAGGCGCGCGATGGCAAGCTGGGGCCCGGTGACATGCAGGGCGCCGTGTTCTCGATCTCCAGCCTGGGGGGCATTGGCGGCACGGCGTTCACGCCGATTGTCAATTCGCCGGAGGTGGCCATTCTGGGCGTGTCCCGCAACGAGGTGAAGCCGGTCTGGAACGGCAGCGAATTCGTGCCGCGGACCCTGATGCCCCTGTCACTGTCCTACGATCACCGCGTCATCGACGGCGCGGCCGCGGCCCGGTTCGTGGTCTACCTGACCGAGCTGCTGTCGGACTATCGGCGGGTGCTGCTGTGACATGCCGCTGGCAGAGGCGCCGATGAGTCCGGCGCCTCTGCGCTGGCGTTACCGCATTCCGCTGGCGCTGCTGCTTTGGGTGGCCCTGGGCCTGCTCGTGGCGGGCCTGACCCAGCCCATGATCCGCTTCGAGCAGTTCTGGATCTTCTCCGACACGATCTCGCTGTGGAGCGGCACCATGACCCTACTGCGCAGCGGAGAGACGTTTCTTGGCAGCGTGTTGATGTTGTTTTCCATTCTGTTCCCGGTGGTCAAGAACGTCTGGCTGCTGGTGCTGATCCAGCTGGGGCGGCCGCATGGTTTCGGCATGCGCGTACTGGGCGCGTTGGGCAAGTGGTCGATGCTCGATGTATTCGTCATCGCCATTTTGATTGTCAGTGCGCGCCTGGACGGCATCACCGAGGCGCAGCTGCTGTCGGGCCTCTACTACTTCGTTGTGTCCATTGTGCTGGTCAATCTGGTGTCGACGGTGATCACGCTACGCCCGAAGCGGCCCGAGACGACAGGCTGAGCATGGAGTGGTCCCAGGGCAAGGCGTGGTCGGTCTGGGTTTGGATGCTGCTGGTGGTGTTGTTGACCGGCTGCGGCGGGCGGTCGCAGCCCACGCTGCCCTGGTTGGGCGAGGACGCGGTCATTCTCGCGTTTGGCGATAGCCTGACCTATGGCACGGGTGCCAAACGCGACCAGAGCTATCCCGCAGTGCTGGAGCGTCTGGCTCAGCGGACCGTGGTCAACGCCGGCGTGCCGGGCGAGACCACGGCCGAAGGCCGCGAACGTCTGCCGGACGTGCTGGAGGCCGTCGACCCCGATCTGGTCCTGCTCTGCCTGGGCGGCAACGACATGCTGCGCAAGGGCAGTTTGCAGACCATGCGCAGCCATCTGGCGGCGATGATCGAAGAGATTCAGGCGCGGGGGCTGCCGTTGGTGCTGATCGCCGTGCCGGAGCCGGCGCTCATCGGCCTGGATGCGCCGCCGCAGTACGAATCACTGGCGGACGAATACGATTTGGTTCTGGTCGACGATGTCATGGCCGATGTGCTGTCGCAAAGCGGGCTGCGGTCGGATCGCATCCACCCGAACGCGGCCGGCTATCGGCAGATTGCCGAGCAGATTGCAGCCCAGCTGGAGCAGGCCGGCGCCTGGTAGCGGGCACGCTGTGCCCGGCAGGGACTCAGTCCGTGGTGTCCGCGCGATGACCGGCCTCTTCAAAGGCCGACATCGGTTCCAGGATTTCGGCCAGGGCGCGCCGCGCCGTGCTCGCCGTCACCGGCTGGAAGCGCAGCTGCGCACCCGGGCGCAGCTGACCCAACCGGGGCCAGTCTGCCGTGATCACCGCTCCCGGTTTGGGATAGCCGCCCATGGTCTGGCGGTCGGGTAGCAGCACGATGGGCTGGCCAGCAGGCGTGATCTGGATCGCGCCGGTACAAACGCCTTCCGAGTCGATGGTCTGCTCCGGTGTGGCGATGGCTGGGCCATCCAGGCGCAGGCCCATGCGGCTGGACTGCGCAGAGACGGTGAAGTGCGCGCTCGCCAACTTGCGCCGTGCAGCCCGGCCGAACTGGCGCCACTGAAAGCCCGGCAGCATGCGCAGGGTGACCGACTGGCTGTAGATGGGCTGATGGGCGGTGGGCAGGCCGTGAATCGGCGTGCCGGTATCCGGGCTCACGGGTAGGAAGTCACCGGTTTGCAGCGGCTCGCTGTCCCGGCCGTGCAGGCCGCCCAGGGCCTCGCGCGTCACCGAGGCCCGGCTGCCCAGCATGGGCCGGCTTTGTACGCCGCCGGCCAGCGCCAGATACGCGCAAAGGCCCGCTGGTTTGACGCCCACCGCAATGCGGTCGCCAGGCCTCACCGCATGGCCTTGCCAGGCCGGTTGGGTCCGATTGTTGATGCTGAGCGTGGCCGGTCCGGTGACCACCAGCGTGGTGGGGATCATGGCCTCCAATTCCAGCGGGCCCAGCGTGATCTCGACTGCTGCAGCATCGGCCGCGTTGCCGAGCAGGCGATTGGCCCAATCCAATGCGATCCAGTCCAGCGGTCCGCCTGTGGTGATGCCCAGCCCGTGGTGGCCAAAGCGACCCCGGTCCTGGATGAGCGACCGGGGGCCTGCGGCGCGGATGAGCAGGCCGTTCATGCGCCGGTACCGATCTGGCCGCCCAGGGCCAGAAAGCGGTCGCGATCGATGGGCTCGAACCGCACTTTGTCGCCCAACGCGTATGGCAGGGGCGGCTTGCGCTCGGGGTCAAACAAGACCACCGGGCACCGGCCCAGTACGTGCCAGCCGCCGGGCGACTCGGCCGGGTAGATGGCGGTCTGGTGCTCGGCAATGGCCACCGCGCCGGCTGGTACCCGCACTCGCGGCGTCGCGCGTCGGGGCCGGGCCAGTCGGCTGTCCAGCCCGCCCAGATAGGCGAAGCCGGGCGCGAAGCCAATGGCCCGGACGGTGTAGTCGGCCTGGCTGTGCCAGTCGATGACGGTTTCCCGCGTCACCCCGGCCGCCGCCGCGACAGCGCTTAAATCCCAGGCGACTTCGGGTCCGTAGTACACCGGCAGGGTCACGGTTTGTGCCGTGTCGTCGATACACGCCAATGGTGGGGCCAGTGCCTCGCGCAGCAGCCGGCGCACGGTCGCTGGGGCGGCGGAACCGGGGTCGAACAACACCAGCAGCCGGTTGCTCGAAGGCACCAGGTCAATCAAGCCGCGGCCCAGTGCGGCGGTTAGCTCGTCGGCGACTGCGTGGGTCGCGGCGCGGACAGCGGCGGGTGTGGGATCGCGGTGGATGGCCGGCTGTGCCGCACCGGGATTGGGCGCGGCCACGAGTTCGGCAATCAGTCCGCCGTCACCGGCCGCGCGAATCGGCCCGGCGAGCTGCACTGCCGCGGTCATGCCGACGCTGCGAGCGCCTGGCGCACGGCCTGGGCGATGCGGGTGGCCTGCGGCGTATCGCCATGAACACAGAGGGTGTCCGCCTGCATGGCGATTCGACGACCGGATGCCGTGACCAGCCAGCCCTCGAGCAGCGCGCGCACCTGTGCGGCCGCCGACTCGGCGCTTAACAGGGCGCCGGGCTCGGAGCGCGGCAGCAGGCGGCCATCGTCGCCGTAGCCCCGGTCGGCGAATGCTTCGGTCCACAGCAATACGTCCGCCCGGCGGGCAGCGATCGCGATGGCACTGTCCGGCGACCCGGCGGGAACGACCAGAGCCAGCGCCTGCCGGGCTGCGATGTCGGCCAGCACCTCGGCCACGGGTTCGCAATCCAGCATGTCGTGGTACAGCGCGCCGTGTGGTTTGCAGTATCGAACGGACTGGCCCGCCGCTTGGGCAATGTCCCGTAAGCCGCGCAGCTGTTCGAGCAGCGTGGCTTGCAGCGCCTCCTGGCTCATTTGCATGGACTGACGTCCGAAGCCTGCAGGGTCCGGGTAGGACGGATGCGCGCCGATCATGACCCCATGCCGGGCAGCCAGCGCCACGGTGGCACGCATCGATTCGGCATCGCCGGCATGTCCTCCGCAGGCCACGCTGGCCTGATCGATCAGCGGCATCAAGTCGGCGTCATCGCCGCAGCCTTCTCCCAGATCGCAGTTCAGATACACGCAAAGCCCTGGTCGTCGAGATCGAGAACGCGAAGTGTATCGCCGCCGGGCCGGGGCGTCGGTCGGCCTAGCTGCGCGCCGCCAGCCATTGGGTGATTGCCGGCCAGGTGTCCGTGGCGGTTTGCGTGCCGGCGAGGATGGACATGTGACCGCCGGGAATGCCGAGAGCCTGGGTGTCCTGGCTGCCGACCAGGTCTAGCAAGCTGCGGCTGGACTGGGGCGTGACCACCGGGTCGCCCTCGCCGGCGATCAGCAAGATGCTGGCGGTGATGCGATCCAGACGGGCATCGCTGCCGGCGATGGGGAGTCGGCCGGCGGCCAGCAGGTTGTCGCACCACAGGTGTTGCAACACGTCCTGCACCACGCCGCCGGGGTAGGCGACCATGTCGTCCACGAACGCCGAGTTGGTGGCGTGGGCCGCGACCCGGTCACGGTCCTGCAGGCGGCGCAGCAGGTCCAGGTGGGGGCGCAGGCTCGCCACCGGGCTGGTCAGCTTGTACATCGTACTGTTGAGCCAGCCGGGCGAGCGGAACACGCGCGGGGGCATGGCGTGGGGACGCAGCCGGCGGATGCGCCCCACCCGGCGGACCAGTCGGCCAATCCGTTGTTGCTGACGACCGACGATGCCGTTGTTGTGGTAGTCGCAGGGGGCGCCGACCAGCACCAGATTGCGGATGTCCGGATCCTCGCTCCAGGCGGTATAGGCATAGGCAAACAGGCCACCAAAACTCCAGCCATGCAGGCTGAGCTGCCGGGTGCCCGCATGGGTGCGCACCCGAGCCAGCAGATCGGGCAGCAGCTTGGTGATGTAGGTGGCCAACTGCCAGTGATCCTCGGCCGGGCCAGGACGGCCCCAGTCCAGCAAATAAACCGGAAATCCTTGCTCCAGCAGATGACGGACCAGGCTGCGGTTGGGGAATAGATCGTAAATCGACATGTTCACGGCCAATGGCGGCACGATCACGACCGGGGTTGGGTGGCGCGTTTTGGCCTCATCCAGTGGCGGGTACCACCGGAGCTGGACGATGCCTTGGCGTTGCAGCACCTGAAACGGCGTGTGCTCCGATTGGATCAGGGCGGCGGGATTGCGGATGCGGTCTCGCAGATTGCCAAGGCCGTGTTGAACCTGGCGAAATCGGGTGGCGGGTCGGGTCATGGGGTGTCCGGGTCGGGCTGGCTGCAATGGGGTGCCGCAGTGGGCAGGGGGCGCCGTTGTATGGCAGGCGCATACAACAAGGCCGGCATGATGCCGGCCTTGTTGCTGGATGTTGCCGGCGGGTTACCAGATTTGCACGCGGTCTTCCGGTGCCTTCCACATGCCGTCACCGGGACGGGTGTTGAAGGCCTCATGGAAGGCTGGAACATTCTCCAGTGTGCCGTTGGCGCGGTACTCGCTGGGGGAGTGCGGATCGGACTTGATGCGTTCGATCAGTGCTTCTTCCCGGTACTTGCGAGCCCAGACCTGCGCCCAGCCGATGAACAGCCGCTGCTCGCCGGTGTAGCGGTCCAGCACCGGTGCCGGCCGGCCGTTTAGCGCCAGCTTATAGGCCTCGTAGGCGATGCTCAGGCCGCCCAGATCGCCAATGTTCTCGCCCAGCGTGAGCTGGCCATTGACCTTGTACCCAGGAATCGGCTCGTAGGCGTTGTATTGCTCGATCAGCTGCTTGCCCAGGGCATCGAAGGCCTGGCGGTCGGCGTCGGTCCACCAGTTGTTGAGGTTGCCCTCGCCATCGAATTTGGAGCCCTGATCGTCAAAGCCATGACCGATTTCGTGCCCGATGACGGCACCGATGCCACCGTAGTTGATCGCGTCTTCGGCTTCGAGGTTGAAGAACGGCGGCTGCAGGATGGCAGCCGGGAAAACGATCTCATTGGCGACCGGGTTGTAGTAGGCGTTCACGGTCTGCGGGGTCATGTGCCATTCGTCCGGGTCGACCGGGCCACCCAGCTTGGCGATTTCACGGCGTGATTCCACCAGGTTGGAGCGCACCATGTTGCCGAACAGGTCGTCGGCACGGACTTCCAGCGCCGAGTAGTCCTTCCACTTGTCGGGGTAACCGATCTTGGGCTTGAAGGTCGCCAGCTTCTTCAGCGCCTCCGCCTTGGTGTCATCGGTCATCCACTCCAGTTCCTTGATCGACTGCTCGTAGGCCAGCAGCAGGTTGTCGACCAGGCGCTCCATGCGTGCCTTGGCGATGGGTGGAAAGTGCTCGGCGACGTAGATGCGTCCCAGGACTTCGCCCAGCGATTCTTCCACCACGGCCACGCCACGCTTCCACCGGGGACGGATTTCCGGTGTGCCGCGCAGGGTCTTGCCGTAGAAATCGAAGTCGCCGTTGACGAATTCCTGCGACAGGTAAGGGGCGTAGTCATCGATGACCTGCCACTTGAGATAGGCCTGCCAGGTGGCCAGGTCTGTGTTGGCGATCAGATCGCTGGTGGCTTCGAAAAAGCTGGGCTGGGCGACGACAACGGCATCGAGCTCGATACCCATCTCGGTGAGAAAGGTGGCCCAGTCGAAATTCGGTGTCAGTTTCGCCAGCTCGTCGACCGTGACCTTGTTGTAGGTCTTGGAGATGTCCCGGCTATCGACCTTGGTCCACTGCATGCGGGCCAGCTCGGTCTCGAGATCGAAGATGGCCTCGGCCTTGGTCGCCGGTGCCTCGATACCGGCCAGCGTCAGCATCTTTTCGATATGTGCACGATAGGCCTTGCGAATCCGGGCAAAGTCTTCGGTGTCTTCCAGGTAGTAATCGCGATCGGGTAGGCCGGTGCCGGACTGTACGAAGTACACCGTGTACTGGTCCGACTGCTTGGCGTCCTGCCAGATGTAGGCGCCGTAGATGCCGCCGATGTTGACCAGCTGATGGTGGGCCATCAGCGCGGGCAGCTCGTCGGTGGAGGTCAGCGCATCGATGCGGCCGAACTCCTCTGCCAAGGGTTTTGCGCCCAGGGCGTTCACGGTTTCGACGTCCATGAAGCTGGTGTAGAAATCGCCGATCTTCTGGGTGTCCGAGCCGGGTGCAGCGTCCGTCTCGGCGGCCGTTTCAATGATGCTGCGCAGCTGCTGTTCGGCACGGTCGTCCAGCACGCTGAATGCGCCGTAGTTGGAGCGATCGGCGGGAATTTCGGTTTCTTCCAGCCAGGTGCCGTTGACCCAGCGGTAGAAGTCTTCCTGCGGCTGGACCGAGTCGTCGAAATGGGCGTGGATTACGCCGGACGCCAATGGTGCCTGCGGCTGCGGTGATTCGGCGGTTTCCACCGCCTGAAAATGCGAACAGGCGGACATGCCGATGACGGCACCGCCTAGCAGTACGTGTTTAATCACTGATAACTCTCTTGATGTCACCCGCGCAGACGAGCAGCGTCTGCAAGTCCCCCTGCGGGCCAGAAAACCCCACACGGCGCGTCGATGCGCGCCGTGCTGCTTGGAAAGCAGGATGCGTGACAAGTTCAAGCGGTCGCAAGCCTGCCGGTCGAAACCAGGGCGTACTCAGGCGCCAAGCGTGCTCAAACCGTCGTCCAGATAGCCCAGCAAACGCTGCATATGCGGCAGTGTGCGTCGGCAGCCAATCAGGCCGAATTCCAGGCTGTCGGCGTAGCTGTTGAGGGTGATATTCAGCGCCGCGCCGTCGATGGGAATGGACACCGGATAAACCCCTTCGACCGCCGCGCCGTTCCAGTACAGCGGCTCGGGCGGTCCCGGCACGTTGGAAATGATGACATTGAACGCCTGCCAGCCCGGATTAATCCCCAGGGCCATATTGGCGCCGTGGGCCGCCATGACGGTGGTCATGTACGCGAGGATTTCGCCCTGACTCAAGCGGGAAAATCGCTGCTTGCTCTGGTTGACCGAGCGCACCGTCGTATCCAGGCGCTCGAGGGGGTCGTCCAGGTGTGTCGCCAGGTTGGCGAGAATCATGGCGACCTGGTTGCCGCCCTCGGAGTCATCGCGGCGCATGGACACCGGCACCATCGCGACCAGCGGTTTGTCCGGCAGCTCGCCCAGGTCCAGCAGATAGCGTCGCAGCGCCGAACCGCACATCGCGAGCACGATGTCATTAATCGTGGCCTGGTGGCGGTCGGCGGCGTCGCGAATTCTCGCCATGGCGTAGGACTGCGCAGCAAACCGGCGACTGCCCGAGATGCGTTGGTTGAACAGGCTGCGGGGGGCCTGGAACACCGAGACATAGTCCGGGTCGGTCTTGCGCGCCCGGATGGACCGCAACACTTCCGTGGCCACGGTCTTGGCAGAGCCGGCGTGGCGCCTGAACTGCGAGGCCGCGTCGGCAAGGGCAGTGAGCGCGGTGGTGCTGCGTTCCGGTGTCGCAGCGTCCCGGATGCGTGGCGGCACCGCCCAGGGTGCGACCACGGTCGCAGCAGGGTCGGTTGAGGTGACGCGCTGCATCAGCTTCATCGCGGCCACGCCGTCGACCAGCGCATGGTGCACCTTGATGTACAGGGCAATGCGCCCATCCTGCACGCCCTCGATGACATAGGCCTCCCACAGGGGCTTGCTGCGATCCAGCAACGCCGAGTGCAGTTTGGAGACCAGGGCCAGCAGTTCGCGGATGCGACCGGGTTCGGGCAGCGACAAATGGTAGACATGCGAGTCCAGGTCGAACTCCTCGTCGCGTGTCCAGCACCAGACCCCGGCACGGCGGTGCAGGCGTTGGTTGAACGGCGCCTCCGGTTGCTGGTAGGCGAGCATGTCGCGAAGCAGTGTCTGCGCGTAGTCGGGGCCGGCATCGGCTGGTGGGCGCGCCAGGATCAAGCCGCCTACATGCATGGGCTGGTTGCGCCGCTCCAGCAGCAGAAAGCCCAGGTCCATCGGGTTGACGGGTGTCACAGGCGTTGCTCCCCGCTGACGATGGCCTGCGCCAGCTGCTCGGTGAGCCGCTGGTAGCCCGAGTCGGCATCCAGTAGCACGTAGACCGGGTCGGGCAGCGTGGTCGGATCAAAGCCCTGGGCTTTCAGATCGACCTTGCGGTACTTGAACGTGCCGGTGGTGTCCTGCTCGTCCCGCAGGCGGATGAAGACCGGGACGGCATAGGCGGGCAAGGCCTGTAGCAGGTGCCGGGCCAGCGCCTGACCATCGAACGGGGTGTCCGGCGTCAGCGTCAGGGCGGCCATGCCGGCGCGCCCGTCATGGCCAGCGACCTGCACCCCGTAGACCACGCCGTGCTCGACCCCCGGTGTCTTGGCGAGGACACCTTCGACCTCGCCGGTGGCCACATTCTCGCCCTTCCAGCGGAAGGTGTCGCCGGTGCGGTCCACGAATTGGATGTGGCGCAGGCCCTGGCGCCGGACCAGGTCGCCGGTATTCAACCAGCAGTCTCCCTTGCGGAACACATCGCGCAGCAGCTTGCGCTCGCTGGCCTTGGGGTCGGTATAGCCATCGAAGGGCCGGCGCTTGGTGATCTTGCTGATCAGCAGGCCAACCTCGCCCGTGCCCACGCGTTGCATGCGCTGGCGCTTGCCCTGGCGGATCGGTGCATCGGCTTCGGTATCGTAGGCCACCACCGCAAAGGCCATGGGCGTAAACCCCGCCGTCCGGTCGACGCCAAATGCATTGATGAACGCGATATTGGATTCGCTGGCGCCGTAGAACTCGTAGATGCGCTCAATGCCAAAGCGCTGCTCGAAGTCGGCCCAGATCTCGGGGCGGAGTCCGTTCCCGGTAATCAGGCGCACGGCGTGGTCACGGTCTCTTGCGGATGGCGGCTGGTTTAACAGATAGCGCAGCAGCTCGCCGATGTAGCAGAACGCGGTGGCTCCGTTATCGCGAATCCGGTCCCAGAACCGGCTGGCGCTGAATTTACGGTCCAGTGCCAGGCAGGCGCCGGCGGCGAGCACGCTGCTCCAGGACACCGTGAGCGCGTTGTTGTGGTACAGCGGCAAGCAGACGTAGAACACATCGTCGCGATGCAGGCGCAGCGTGGCATTGCCGACTCCGCCCATGGCCGACAGCCAGCGGTAATGCGTCATCACTGATGCCTTGGGCAGCCCTGTCGTGCCCGAGGTGAAGATGTAGAAGCAGGGCTGGTCGGCCTGCACGGCTCCTGTGCTCGCCGGGTTGCGGCTGGTCTGGCGTCCGGCCAGCCGGTCGATGTCCTGCCAGCCGTCCGGGGCAGGCTGTGCGTCGTCGCCGCCGTGCCAATACCAGCGGCAGTCGCTCGCCGAATCGGGCCCCAGCTCTGCCGATGCCATCGTCTCGGCACACTCGGCGCTGATGATGATGGCGCTGGGCGTGATCAGGTCGATGCTGTGGCGTAGGACCTCGCCACGCTGATTGTGATTGAGCAGGCCGGCCACCGCGCCCAGTTTGAGCGCCGCCGCAACACAGGCCAGCGCCTCGGGGCGGTTTTCCATCAGCACCGCAACGGTTTGTCCGGCGGTCACACCATCGGCAGCCAGCGCGGCGGCAATTCGATTCACCCAGGCATTGAACTCGCCGTACGACCAGGTGCGGCCCTCGAAACGCAGTGCCGGTGCGTTGGGTGTTTTGTTGGCCCAGTGTTCGATGACCCGGCCAATCGAATGTTGGCTGCCCGGGCGAATCGTCACCAGCTGATAAAGCCCACGTGCGATGGATGGCGTGTCGGGCACGCAGCGCACCATCCCGCGGGCAATATCGCCGAGGCCGACGCGTTTTTGTTCGGTCATAGTCGTCTCTCACTCATGGTCGTGTCCGGTTATTTGCCGACATCTCGTAGTTGCAGGTTAGCAGTGGATTCGGTGGACGGGACGCCTGGCTGTGGACGCGAACGCTTGCGCGGCCAGGGCGAGCGGACTACAGTCGTAGTTGAAACGAATACGAGCGTAGTTCAATGACACCCACCTCGGTCAGACTCGACGACGACATGCTGCAGTTTCTGGCCGGCATGGATCGAAGGCCGGACGAAACCAATGCCGATCTCATCCGGAAGCTAATGGCCGAGGCCCGCCAGATGCGGGAGGGATTTGGGGACTACCCTGCCGCCATGCGGTTGTTCGGTGGCTTTGCGTCACGTGCGGATGCGGAGATCAAGGTGCTCGAGGATGCCGCTGATCAGCATTCCGAGCTGGTGGCGCGTGCAATGAATCTGATGAGCGACAGCTTCGCGTTTGCCATCAGTACCGCCGTGTCCAGCGAGGCTCGGCCTGCCGAGCAACTGCGCAAACTTGAGATGGGTCTTGCGAAGCGGTTGATGAGCATGGCGGAAGTGTTGTTGCAGCAGGCTGTCAGCAACTACGCCAGCACCTATGATCCGACTGGGCTTGAGCAGTCCATGCGCGGGAGAATGGCCGGATTGGCCAAACTGGCATCGATTGCGTCAGATGTAACTAACGGAGAGGAAAGGTCATGAGCGAATCTCTTGCCGCCCGGGTGGGGCGAATTGTGAGTGGAGGACTCAACGCGCTGGTGGATGCCGTGGAAGGGCAGGCGCCAGAGGCCGTGATGGAGCAAGCAATCCGCGAAATCGACAGCGTGATTGCAGATGCTCGTCTCGAGCTGGGAGGGGTATCGGCCAACCTGCACCTCGCAACGCGTCGTCATGCCGAAGAGTCGAACAAGCTGGAGTCTCTGCGAGAGAAGGCGGAGATCGCTATCGAAAGCGGCCGCGATGATCTAGCGACTGCCGCTATCGAAGAGTCGCTGAGTATCGAGGACCAGGTGCCCGTGCTGGCGGAGCGCATGTCGGACCTGCGCATGCAGTCGGAAAAAATTGAAGGTTACATCCGAGCCTTGCAATCGAAGAAGCGCGAAATGCGTAGCGAACTGAAGGCGTTTCGCACTAGCCGTGCGGCTGCAGCCAGTCCGGGTGTCGATGGTGCAGCTGCGGGCGTCGTCAATCAGGCGGAGCGCGAGAATGCTGCTGAACAGGCGACCTCGGCCTTTGATCGTGTTCTGGAACGGCAGACCGGCTTGTCAGGGGTGGGCGCGACGGATGGCAAGCGTGCCGCGGCGCTTGATGAACTGGATAATCTGGCACACGAAAATCGGGTGCAGGCGCGCCTCGCTGCACTCAAGGCGCAGCGTCAGGGTTAAGCCATGCTGGAGGTCATCGGACAGCCGGGCTGTGAACCATTCGTTGTCGCCATTCTCCTCATGCTCGCTCTGCTGATGATCGAAGTCCTCAGTGCGGCACTGGGGCTTGGTGTCAGTGAGGCTGTTGAGCATTTGCTGCCCGACGCGTTGGTGGACCCGGCCGTCGAGGCCGACGTCGCGCCAAACAATTTGGGTCGTGCCCTGGGCTGGCTGCACATCGGCAAGGTGCCTTTGTTGATGATTCTCGTCTGTTTTCTGACGAGTTTTGGCCTCGTGGGCTGGGTGGGGCAGTCGTTGATGCACGGCATCTCAGGCTACCTGCTGCCCCCAGGGCTGGCCTCTCCCCTCGCGTTCCTGGCGAGTTTGCCGCCGACGCGTTGGGCGGCGGGTATCTTGGTGAGATTGATGCCCAAGGATGAGACCAGTGCAGTTTCGCTTGCCGGTTTCATCGGTGCGACCGCACGGGTGTCACTGGGCGATGCGACCATCGACCGGCCAGCCGGTGCTGTCCTGAGCGACCGACATGGTCAACGACACAATATCCGCGTCATCCCTGATGTGTCTGGCGATACGTTGAGTCAGGGCGAGCATGTGTTGTTAGTTGCGCAAGTCAAAGGTGCCCTGTTTCGGGCCATACCCGTGCCGAATTCGGCACTCATAGACAAGGAGTGAACCTCTGATGCTGACCGGCCCGCTGCTGATTGCCGCGATCATTCTGGGTGCCCTGGTGGCGCTTGGGCTGATCCTGATGCGACTGTACAAACGAGCCTCCAAGGATTTGGCCTTCGTTCGAACCGGATTTGGTGGCGAGAAAGTCATCAAGGACGGAGGGGCCCTGGTCCTCCCGGTCTTTCACGAGATCCGCCACGTCGGGATGAATACCCTGCGGCTGGAGGTCAGGCGGGCAAATGAGAACGCGCTGATCACGGCTGATCGCATGCGTGTTGATTGCTCGGCGGAATTCTATGTTCGGGTATCACCGGACGAGGCGTCCATCGGTGTTGCCGCGCAGACGCTGGCCGAGCGCACGACGAATCCGCAGTCGCTCAAGGAGTTGGTGGAAGGCAAATTCGTGGACGCACTGCGCGCCGTCGCCGCAGGCATGAAGATGACGGAGTTGCACGAGAATCGCACCACCTTCGTACAGGAGGTGAAGAACTCGGTGGCCGAGGACTTGGCGCAGAACGGTTTGGAACTTGAGTCAGTCTCACTGACTGGCCTGGACCAGACCGGGAAAGAGTACTTCAACCCCGACAATGCTTTTGACGCAGAAGGTCTGACTCAGCTGACCCGTCAGATCGAAGAAAAGAAGAAAGTCAGAAACGATATCGAGCGTGAGAACCAGGTGCTGATTGAGCAAAAGAACCTGGAAACCGAACGCCAGTCTCTCGAGATCAAGCGGGATAGTGAGTACGCCCGGTTCGCGCAGGAGCAGGAAGTCGAAATGCGTCGGGCGCAGACCGACGCGATGATCAAGGCGGAGCAGGCGGGCCGAAAGCGCGAATCAGAAGAGGCGGAAATTCAAGCGCAGCGCGACGTCAAGGTTGCCAGGGAGCAGGCGGCCAGAGATGAGCGATCGGCAAAGGTGGCGGCAGAGCGCGACGTGAAGATTGCGTCCCAGGATGCCGAGATCGCCACC
Source organism: Abyssibacter profundi (assembly GCF_003151135.1). NCBI lineage: Bacteria > Pseudomonadati > Pseudomonadota > Gammaproteobacteria > Chromatiales > Oceanococcaceae > Abyssibacter > Abyssibacter profundi. The sequence continues at coordinate 217,169 of NZ_QEQK01000007.1, read as the reverse complement.
TCCCTGAAGTCCCAGGAAGAGTCAGCAGCTGCTGCGGCTGCAGATGCGAAGCGGGCCGAGGCGGTGAAGGCCTCCGAACAGGTGCTTACTGTCCAGCAGGTGGCATCGGCAGAACGCGCCAAGGCGGTTCGCTTGGTGAAAGCGCGCGAAGACGCTGAGGAATCGGCTATTGGCGTGACCGTGGCGGCAGAGGCTGAGAAAGCCGCAGCGGAAGACCAGGCTGAGGCCGTGCGTATCGAAGCGCGTGCGCAGGCCGATGCGATTCGAACGCGAGCGGAGGCCGATGAAAAGCGCCTGGCGGTAGAGGCCGAAGGTGTACGCCTATTGAACGACGCTCGAAACATTCTGGGCTCGGAGCTCATCGGTCTGGATGTCAAGCTGGCCATGATCAACCGCTTGCCGGAGATCATCGCCGAACAGGTCAAGCCCCTCCAGGCCATTGATGGCATCAAGATCATGGACGTGCGGGGACTCAACGGCACAGCTGGTGGGGCGGCCCCCAGCGGGGCAGCTACGCCGGGCTCGGGCAATCTTGCGAATGACATGGTCAACGCGGCACTGGCGTATCGGGCTCAATCGCCTTTGCTTGATGCGCTCGTCAAGGAGCTGGGGCTAAAGGATCTTGCCCAGCTGGCTCAGGCAGTCCCCACGGGCGAAGAACTTGCAGAGGGCGATGAGGCCGACGCGGGCGAGGCACCGCCGGGCCAGCGTCTTGAGACCGACGAGTAGTTCATCGCCTGCATGCGTTGCGCATGGATACAACACGTGCCCTTTGAGGGGGCGGGGCTGATCAGCGAGTGGATGGCCGCACGGGGCTATGCGTTCGAGCGCATTGCCTTGTGGGATGGCGATGCGTTGCCCGACCCGGCCAGTCTGGATTTGCTGGTGATCATGGGTGGGCCGATGAATGTTGACGAGGAGTCGGCGTATCCCTGGCTGCAGGCCGAGAGGCGCTGGCTGCAGTCGGTGCTGGCCGGCGATGTCCGGGTGCTGGGCGTGTGTCTGGGTGCCCAGCTGATTGCCCGGGCCTTGGGTGCGCGTGTGTTTCGTGGGCCGGTACAAGAGGTGGGCTGGTTTCCGGTGACACGGGTCGCCGGTGTCCGGCATCCGGTGGGTGATGCGCTCCCGGCAAGCTTTGATGCCTACCACTGGCACGGCGATACGTTTGAGCTACCCGCCGGTGCGGTGCACCTGGCCAGCAGCGCGCTGTATGCGCAGCAGGCCTTCGCCGTGGGTGATCGCGTTGTGGGGCTGCAATGCCATTTGGAGACCACGCCTGCCAGCGCGCAGGACATCATCGACCATACGGATTTCACTCCGGGGCCGACGATTCAGTCTGCCGAGGCCATGATGGCGGACCCGGCGCGATTCGCCGCACTGCGCCCGATCCTCTTTGACCTGCTCGACCGCCTCAGCGCCTGCTGAGGGCGGCGCTCAGGCGGTCTGGGCCATCCAGCCGTTGACCGCGGGGCCGACCGAGCGGCGGGTGCGGTCACCGGCGAGTTCATCGATGTAGGTGTCCAGCCACTGCTGGGCCTCGGCGCGGCCATCGCGACGATGCTCGTCCATGTTGTTGCGCATGAACGGTGACATGGCGAGAAAATCCTCGATGTCGCGGACATGCAGGCTGCTCAGCGAGCGACGCATCCCCACGCCCATGCGTTCGATCATGTAGGCGTTCAGCCGTTGTTCGAAGGCGTCTTCCGGCAGGGCCAGTATGGGCTTGCCGAAGTGGATCGCCTCACCGGCCAGCTGGTTGCCGGAGGTGCCAATGACGGCCTTGGCATTGGCCAGGTCACGGACGAATGCGGCATTGGCCGGTGCCTTGAAGAGCAGATTGTCGTCCTGGCCCCGTCGCTCGGTGCCGTAAACGATCACCGGCCGGTCGCTCTTGCGCAGCGCTTCTTCCACCTGGGGGCGGAACAAGTGCTCCCCTTTGTTGAAATAGGCCAGCAGGTGCTCGCCCTGCGTGGGCGTGACGCCCAGGACCTCATCCCGCATCAGCGGCCCGATGACCCGCGTGCGTGCGTCTTTGGGTGTGGCCGGATAGAAGCTGGAAATCAGGATGCGCTCCGGCTCACCCATCAAATAGCGATAGCCCATCGCATCGCGCGCACCGGCCAGGCGCAGTTCCCAGGGGAAGTGCGGTTCGCAGTGGGCAATGATGCCGACATGATCGAAACTCAGGCGCGGAATGCCCATGGCTTCGGCCGCCCGCAGCGTCCAGGCCTCGGAGTCGGAGATCACGACATCGGGGCGGAAATGCGCGAACTCGTTCATCAGCGACTGCATGCCGTCGAGCTGGAACAGCAGGTCCGCGATCGGCTTGATGTTGCGACCGACCGTGCGCCGCAGCGAGTACCGCCCGTCGCGCCCGTAGTGATACCGGAACAGCGGGATCTCGGTTGTTGGGAAACGCGGTGCCAGCACCTTGTAGGCATCGGCCGCGGCAAAGACGCGCACGTCGTGATGCTTCATCAGGTGGGGCAGTACGGTCCCGGTTCGCATGGCATGGCCGCGGCCATACCCCATCACGCCGTAGGCAATTCGCATGGTGAAATCCCGTTGCAGGTTTCCATCACGCTACGTGGCGACTTTGATCCTCTGTTGACAGTTTGATGACCGCCAGATGACGGTCGGGCGAGGCTCAGTCGAAATCCACTGTTTGCGTGCGGCCCGATTCGATGCTGACGTTGGTCGTGCTGGTGAAGGCGATGGTCTCCTGGGTCACCGGGTCATCTAGCCGGCCCTGGCAGGTGAGGGCGACGGTGTAGTTGCCGGCCGGTAGAAAGCCCACGGTGTAGCTGTACTCGCCGCTGGTGTCATCCAGTTCCACAGCGCCGAAGGTGATGGCGTCGTCCACCGCGTTGTCCATGTCGCTGACGGTGGCGTTGCGGCCGGAGAACACGTAAATCGTGTTGCCGACGCTGTTGTCATCGCCGTTGTCGCAGTCGGGGTCGGTCAGATAGGCGGCCGCGACACGGCCGGTCAGCGTGCCCACGTCGGCGTCGTTCACCAGCCGCAAACGCGGTGCCAGGCGGTAGGCCGTCGCGGTGCCAGTGGGTTCGAGGATGGAGCGGCGCAGGTCGAAGTCCACGGTCAGTGCCAAACGTTCGTCTTCCTCCACGGTGAAGCTACCCGACACGCTGCGACTGCCGCCGGCCGCCGAGCTGAGCACCAGCGGGAACTCGCTGCCATCGGAGAATGTGATGGTGGATTCCGAGCCGGTGCTGGGCGCGTCGATCAGCAGACGGATGCCGCTGTAGGTGCCGCCGGGCACGTCATCATCCGAGACCAGGGTGACCGTCCGGCCACCCTGCAGGTCCAGCAGGTTGATCGTGCGGACCTCGTCGAAATCATAAGTCTCTGCAGTGCCGGCCTCGGTGAGCAGCTCCACGCCGGTAAAGCGGACATTGACCGCCGTGGCGTCGTCGATGGGTGCGTCGGTTAGGCGGATTTGCAGTTCGCCTTCGCAGGCCACGAGCAGCAGTGAGAGCAGCGCCAGGGGGGCGGCGCGTTGCAGCAGGCGATACGTCATTCCATTGATCCTGTCGGGGTGGTGAAGCCTGGGCGCGGACGCTGGCGATCCCTCGGCGCAAGCATTGTACGGTGCCACCTGATACCCGGCGAAGCACCACGACGGGTCGGGCCTGAATGGCCGATTCACTCGATCAAGCGATCCGTATACTGGCGCCCCTGCCAATCGGATGGGTCGCCCATGACCGGATTGTTCGAAGTCGATGTCCTGCTTGCGCTGGTCACCTTGACCGCGCTTGAGATTGTCCTGGGTATCGACAACATCATCTTCATTTCGATCCTGGCCAGCCGTCTGCCCGAGCATCAGCAGGCGCGGGCGCGCACGGTCGGCCTGGGCGCCGCCATGATCATGCGGGTATTGCTGCTGTTGTCGCTGACCTGGGTCATGAAGCTCACCGCACCGTTGTTCGCCGTGCTGGGCCATGCGGTCTCGGGCCGCGATCTCATCCTGATCGGAGGCGGCCTATTCCTGCTTGCCAAGTCCACGTTGGAGATTCATCACAAGCTGGAGGGCGAGGCCGAGGTCACGGGCAAGGCCAAGGTCGCGGCCAGCTTTGCCGGCGTCATTGCCCAGATTATGGTGCTGGATCTCGTGTTCTCGCTGGATTCGGTCATCACCGCCATCGGCATGACACATAACGTGCCGGTCATGGTGATTGCCATCGTGCTGGCGGTGGGATTCATGATGGTGGCGGCCGGCGCGGTGTCCCGTTTCGTCGACAACCACCCCACGGTCAAGATTCTGGCCCTGTCGTTCCTGATTCTCGTGGGCGTCGCCCTGATTGGCGAAGGCCTGCATTTCCACATTCCCAAGGGTTACATCTACTTCGCGATGGCATTTTCGGTCGCGGTGGAGATGATCAACCTGCGTATTCGCAAGGTGCACAACCCCGTGCGGTTGCACGGCCGTGCCCCGGAGTCTGAATGAGCGAGTCCTCCACGCCGGCGACCGAGCCGCGTCGCATCCATATCCGCCCTGCCCGCCTGGCTGACGTTCAGGCCATTCGCCGTTTGGGCGCAACGGCCTATGCGGAGCAGGACAACTACACGGCAGACCAGATCGCCGCCCAGATCCGGTGGTTTCCAGACGGACATCTGGTCGCCGAACACGACGGCGAGGTCGTGGGCTACTGCGCGAGCATCCGGCTGCCCGAAAGCCGGGCGCTGGCCCCGCATACCTGGAAGAGCATCACCGGCAACGGCTATGGCAGCACCCATGACAGCGACGGTGACTGGTTGTATGGCTACGAGGTGATGGTCGACCGCAGTCACCGGGGCCATCGCCTGGGGCAGCGCCTGTATACCGCGCGCCGCAAGCTGTGTGTGGAGCTGGGGCTGAAGGGCATTGTGTTTGGTGGACGCCTGCCGGGCCTGGCGCGCCGACAGGCGGATTACCCGTCGGCCGAGGACTATGTCGCCGCGGTTCGGGCCGGTGATCTGCGTGATCAGGTGATGAGTTTTCAGCTGCGCAACGGCTTCGAGCCCATTGGTGTGTTGCCGGGCTACGACCCCACCGACCGCGCATCGCTGGGTTACGCGGTGCATCTGGTCTGGCGCAATGACCAGGATCAGCCCAAGTCCCGACACGCGGCCTATGCGCCGGATCGGCCGGCGTCTACCGTGCGGATTGCCTCGGTGCAATACCTGCAACGCGCGATTGACGACTGGGCCGGTTTTGAACGCATTGTCACCTATTTTGTCGACACGGTCGCCGACAATCGCTGTGATTTCGTGCTTTTTCCGGAGTACTTCACGGTGCAGCTGTTGTCGATCGAGAATGCCGCGCTGTCGCCACTGGAGTCGATCCGCAAGCTCGCGGAGTACGCCGAGCCGGTGCGCGACCTGCTCCAGCGACTGGCCCTGCGCTACAACATCAACATCATTGGCGGCTCTCATCCGGTGCTGCAGCCCGACGGCACATTGCTGAACGTGGCCTGGATCTGCCTGCGCGATGGCTCCGTGCATGAGCAGCCAAAGATTCATCCCACACCCGGCGAGCGTTACTGGTGGCAGATCACCGGCGGCGATACGGTGCGCGCCATCGATACCGACTGCGGCCCCATCGGGGTGCTGATCTGCTACGACTCGGAGTTCCCCGAGTTGACCCGTCATCTGGTGGATCAGGGCGCGAATCTGCTGTTCGTGCCGTTCTCCACCGAAGAGCGCTACGGCTATTTGCGGGTGCGCTACTGCTCCCAGGCGCGTTGCATCGAAAACCAGATCTATGTGGCCACGGCCGGCAACGTCGGTAATTTGCCACGCTACTTCAACATGGACATGCATTACGCGCAGTCGGGCATTTACACGCCCTGCGACTTCCCATTTGCACGGGATGGCATCGCGGCCGATACGACGCCGAACGTGGAGATGATTGCCTTTGCGGATGTGTCGCTGGATGCGCTGGTTCAGGCGCGCAAATCGGGCACCGTGCAAAACCTCAAGGATCGCCGCCACGATTTGTACTCCGTGCGGTGGGGACAGGGGCGCGCAGGCACGACCCGCAACGACTGATCGGCGGGGGGCGGTCTGGCCGGGTAGAATCCGCGCCCATGGATGGCGATATCACCCCGATTGTTGACCCGCTCAACGACCCGCAGCGCGAGGCCGTCACGGCCCCGCTGGAACACCGACTGATACTGGCAGGGGCGGGTAGCGGCAAGACCCGCGTGCTCACCCACCGCGTAGCCTGGCTCATGGGCGTGGAGGGTGTATCGCCGCTGTCGATTCTTGCGGTGACCTTTACCAACAAGGCAGCCAAGGAGATGCGTTCGCGCATCGAGTCGCTGGTGCGGTTTCCGACGCGGGCCATGTGGGTGGGGACCTTCCACGGCATCGCCCATCGCATGCTGCGACTGCACGCCAAGGAAGCCGGCCTCGGGCCGTACTTTCAGATTCTGGATGCCGACGATCAGCAACGCCTGGTCAAGCGGCTGATCAAGGGCATGGATCTGCCCGAAGACCAGTGGGTGCCCAAGCAGGTCACTGGGTTCATCAACGCGCGCAAGGAAGAAGGGCTGCGCCCCGGCGATCTCGACGACAACGGTGACTGGACGCGGCGAACGCTGATTCAAATCTATGGTGTCTATGAAGACGCCTGCCGGCGCGCCGATCTGGTCGACTTCGCCGAACTGCTGCTGCGTGCGCATGAGCTGTGTCGCGACCACCCGCAGATTCAGGCGCATTACCGCAACCGGTTTCAACACATCCTGGTCGACGAATTCCAGGACACCAACAAACTGCAGTACGCCTGGTTGCGGGTGCTGGCCGGTGATCGCGCCAAGCTGTTCGTGGTGGGCGACGACGACCAGTCGATCTACTCCTGGCGGGGGGCGCGGGTGGAGAACATCATCCGCTTTCCCAAGGACTTTGCCGGCACACAGACGATTCGCCTGGAGCAGAACTACCGCTCCACCGGGCATATTCTCAAGGCGGCGAACACCCTCATCGCCCACAACAGTGGCCGGCTGGGCAAGGAGTTGTGGACGGAGGACCCGGACGGTTCGCCCATTCAGGTCTACAGCGCCTATAACGAGCGAGACGAAGCCGAGTTCGTCGTCAACCGCATCCAGGCCTGGGTAGCGGCCGGTGGGCAACGCAGTGATTGCGCCATTCTGTACCGCTCAAATGCCATGTCGCGCACGCTGGAAGAGGCTTTGCTGACCGCGCAAATGCCCTACCGGGTCTATGGCGGTCTCCGCTTCTATGAACGCGCCGAAATCAAGGATGCGCTGGCCTATCTGCGGCTGGTTGAGAATCGTGCCGACGATGCGGCCTTTGAACGCGTGGTCAACCAACCCACGCGCGGCATCGGGGCCACCACGCTGGAGAAGGTGCGCTACCGGGCGCGGCGTGACCAGTTGACCATGTGGTCGGCGGCCGGCGAAGTGGCTGAGGAGCTGGCCGCCCGGGCCGGCAATGCGATTCGTGGTTTTCGGGACCTGATCGACCGTTTGGCCGAGGAAACCGAAGACCACACGCTGGGCGAGCAGATCAACCACGTCGTGGAGCAGTCCGGCCTGCGCGCCCATTACGGCAAGGACAAGAGCGAGCAGGGTGAAGCCCGCATTGAAAACCTTGATGAGCTGGCCAACGCGGCCCGCGGCTTCGAGCCCAGCGAGGGCGACGAGGATTTGCCGGCGCTGTCAGCGTTTCTGGCCCATGCGGCGCTGGAGGCCGGCGAGGACCAGGCGGGTGAGTGGGAAGACGCCGTGCAGCTCATGAGTCTGCATGCCGCCAAGGGGCTGGAATTCCCGGTGGTGTTCATGATCGGCCTGGAGGACGGACTGTTCCCACATGAACGCGCCATCGGCGAGGGCGGCCTCGAGGAAGAGCGTCGGCTTTGCTACGTGGGCATTACCCGAGCGCGCGAGCAGCTGGTGATCTCGCACGCTGAGAGCCGTCGCCTGTACCGCAACGACCAGTTCTGCGTGCCCTCACGGTTTCTGGCCGAGCTGCCGCCCGACTGCGTCGAAGAGATTCGTCCACGCGTGGCGGTGAGCCGGCCGCTGGGCTACGGGGCCAGCGCCGGACTGCGGCAAACCGAATCCGCGGGACTCAAGCTCGGCCAGCGGGTGGTGCATCGCAAGTTCGGCGAGGGCGTCGTGCTGTCGCTGGAGGGTGAGGGCGAGCGCGCACGGGTCGAGGTCAGCTTCGAGTCCGTCGGCTCCAAGTGGCTGATGCAGTCCATCGCCAAGCTGGACCCGATCTAGCCTAGCCCGGCTTTCTAGCCCGTGCCGGCTTGCGGCTGGCGGACAAAGAGCCAGGTCATCAGCCCCAAAGCCGCGATGATCAGTGCCGATGCCAGGCCCAGCACGGGGCCGAGTAGGGATTCCGGCACCCAGCCGCCATAGAGCAGAAACAGGCCGATAAAAAGCAGCGGCGCGCCCAACTGATGCAAGGCGAACTGCAGGCGGGCCCAGGAGGGCTGCGGTGCCTCCAGCCAAAGTCGGTGCAGCAGCGCGTAGGCAAAGCCCAGCAAGAAGCCCACGAGCATGATGTGGGCGTGGGTGACCAGTTGCTGGTGCTGGCCGCTGGCCGACATGTAAAGCCCCAGCACCAGGCCCAGCAGCCCGTAACCCAGCGCGCTGAGGACGTAATGACGTTCCATCGTCGTACTCCTTAAACCGTGAGGTCCGGCGTGAATACGCCGGTCAGCTTGAATAACGAGATCCGAAGCAACATCCGGACAAGGGCCGTGGCTGTACCTGCTTCCAACATACAAGGATAATAGGAACGATTATCATTACTTGTTCTTGCCGTGTCCCCTGTTCTGCGTGGGCTTGCGCTGCCCTGCTGTCTGCTGGTCTTGTCCTCTGCCGCCGCCGAGTCGGTGGAGCCCTATGACGACGTCATCGTCGTGGAGTCCGACGACGACGCGGCAGTGCCAGCGGGGGCGGCCTCGCCCGCCGATGCCATTGCGCTGGAGGCACTCACGGTTCGCGGCGATCGCCTGGGCCGCGACCTGGATGGCGCCAGCGCCAGCACCGCGATTGTGACCGGGGAAGACATCGAGCAAGGCAGCACCCAGGACTTCCACGAGCTGCTGGGCAGTCTCGGTAACGTGACCCAGGCGCAGAGTAACCGGCAAATCGCCATTCGGGGCGTATTGCAAAATGGTAATGGCGGGGGCGATTCCGAGACCATTTCCGTGTATCTCGACGGCATTCCGCTGCCGCAGCGCGCAGCCAACTTCGGCGGGCCGCTCAATGGTTTCGATGTGGAGCAGATCGAGGTGCTGCGTGGGGCGCAGTCCACCAGCCAGGGTCGCAATGCCCTGGGCGGCGCCGTGTTCATCCAAACACGGGATGCCGAACCGTTCTGGGAGGCGAAGTTGCGCGGTGGGCTGGCCCAGCAGGGTGGCGAGCAGTTGGCGGCGGCCGTGGGTGGTCCGCTCTGGTCCGACGACTTTGCATTTCGTGTGGCGGTGGACCACCACCACAGCGACGGCGATGTCGTGAACATCACGCCACAGACCGAATCCGACCCCATCACCGGCGAAGAGACAGAAACCGCCCCGCCCATCGTCAACTTCGATGATGCCGGGCGCGAATGGTCCGATATGGCTCGGCTCAAGCTCCGATTCGCGCCGCTCGGCGGGCCTTACTCGGCGCAGCTACTGGCTGTTTACAGTGACAATGAGTTCGGCGACAACGTCTTTGATTCCACCTATGGCGATCGCACCGAGACCGCCAATGTCCGCTATGTCGAGACCTATGCCACCGAGATCTACGGCCTGAACCAAGCGCTAACCCTGGGCGAGGCCTGGACGCTGGTCAGTGCCAGTGGTTATGCCGAGGGACAGGATGACCGGGTCTCGGATTTCGATCGCACCGAGGACGAAGGCGGCGTCAGCACCTACGATCTCGATGATCAAAGTCTGTCGCAGGAACTGCGGCTGGAGTATCGCGCCGATGCACTGCGCGCGGTGGTCGGTGTGTATGGCGGCCGTCTACAGCAGTACTCCTTGGTCACCGGCGACGATGTGCTCATCGGTGGTGGCACCGTTTCGCTGGATGGCTTTGTTGAGTACAACCGGTCGGTCGAGTCCCTGGCCGGCTTTGGTGAGCTGGAGTGGTGGTTTGTCGACGATTGGTCGGTCACCGTGGGGCTTCGGCGTCAGTACGAACGCTTTCGGCGGCACAACGTCAGCGATGTGAGCTATGCCAGCGGTACCGGCGGCGTGCCCATCCCCGATGTGGTCATCGAGGCTTTGAACGCCGTGGGCGAGAGCCCGCTATTGCCTGCCTCGGTGGTTGACGCCCTGGAGTCCACCGGGTTTTACCCGCTGCCCCAGGACTACGATGAGCGGGGTGATACGCGTTTTACGGCTTGGTTGCCCAAGCTGGGCGTGAGCTGGCGGTACTGGCCCGATCAATTGCTGTCGCTGACGTATTCGGAGGGCTATCGTTCCGGCGGGACCTCGGTCAGCTTCTTCGGCGGCACCGTCAACGACTACCAGCCGGAAACCACCCATACGCTCGAACTGGCCTTACGGAACCGGATTGCCGACTGGGGTCTGAGCCTGCAGACGAACATCTTCGCCACTCGCTGGGAGAATCAGCAGGTCGAAACCGGCGTCAGTACGGATTACTACACCATCATCGAAAACGCCGGCGAGTCGCATCTCTACGGTCTGGAGACCGCCGTACAGTGGCGGCCCGGGCGCGCGTTCGAACTGTCCGCCTCGCTGGGCCTACTGGAGACCGAGTACGACCGGTTCCAGAATGTCGATGAGGACTACGCTGGCAATGACTTCAATTACGCGCCGGGCGTCTCCGGCGGAGTGACCGGAACCTGGCACCCCTGGCGGACCACCCGTCTGCAACTCAACGTCACGCATACCGGGCGCTACTACGGTGACCCCGGGAATACGGCGGATCGCACCATCCCGTCGCGGACGCTTGTCAACGCCCGAGTGGCCCGGCAGATCGGCGATTTCACACTGGCCGTTTTCGGGCGCAATCTCACCGATGACGTGAATGTGCAGGATCAGTTCATTCTGCGTGGCCGGCAGGCGCGGCGGTATGGCGAATCGCGTGTCATCGGTTTGCAGGTGGACTGGCAGCCCTAGTCTGCGGCGTGTCGGGCTGGGCGCTGGCCAGCAGTAACATGCGGATCAGGTCCTGCACTGCGTGGCCGTCGATGTCGGCGGCCGGGACGCAGCGATGCCAGCGGTAGCGGGCCTGGCCGGTGTGCTCATCGCGCAGCTCGACGCAGGGGCAGCCGTCCACGAGGCGGGCATGGACGCGCAGCGACATCAATGTGCTCCGGCCCGCCCGGGTTCTGCGACCAGCGTTGCCAAGGCGGTCGGCAAACCTGCGGCGGATTCGATGAGTAGATCGGGTTGGGCGCGGCGAATGACCGGAGCAGGCGACCGGCCGTAGAGCAGGCCGATGGTGTGAATCCCCATGCGCCGGGCCAGCGCCAGCTCGGCCGGGTCGTCCGAGGCAAAGGCAATCGCCTCCCCGGACTGCTCCCGCAACTTGCCGGAAAGCTTCTCCAACAGGCTGGGGCGGCACATCCGGCATTGCGGAGCCGGCGCGGTGAAAATGCTGTCCACCGCTTGCCTAAACGCGTAGTGCTCCAGCAATGCCTTGGCGCTGTCCGGGCCGATGTGCGTCAAGTAGTGCAGGTGGCGGTTGTGTGTAGCCTGCAAGCTGGCCACAGCGGCGCGCGCCCCGGGGTACAAGCCAAATGCTCGGCGACCTCGGCAGGCGAACAGCCGCTGGTACCGCGCCGTGAACTCGTCCAGCCGGGCGGGCGCATCATCGGCCAGCAGGGTGATGGCGGCGTCGGAGAACGGCACGTTGACCACCCAGGACAAATCCCGGTCGGGTGATGGCGCATAACCCATCTCCAACAGGGTCGTGCGCAGGCAGTATTCGATGGCCGGCAGCGGGTCGAGCAACAGGTTTTCAAGATCGGCGACGAGGTGCATACGAAGCTCTGATGGGCGTGATGCAGATACGCTATTGCGAATCGTTCGCATTTACAAGCGCCGCTGGTCGGTGCCGAACGGTGGCGTGTCCGCTTTTGTCGCGACTTGCCGTCTTGAGGGGCATGACTGGAATAAGGGTCACCATGCCAACCAATCTCTACCTGAATGATCGCCGGACCATCCTTGCCGTAGACACGGTGGACGGCGAATCCGGCGCGCCGATGCAGTCGCCACTGCTCAGCCCTTTGCTGGGCGGCCGCGCGGTGCGTGAAGACATTGCCGAAGCGCTGTTGCGGCGGCATGGCGGGCGTTGGATCACCGCCCGCGGCGTCAAGCAATATCCCCCGGCGTCCGTTGCAAGCGCGGCTGTCTTGGAGGACATGCCGTCGTGAACCGGCTCCGTCCAGTTCTGGCGGTGTTGGTGGCTTGTTTGCCGGCTGTCGCCAGCGCAGATGCGGCCTGGTTGCAGGCGCAGATTCACTTTGGTGGCGAGACCCAGCAGGCCGAGCTGCGCCTGCAATGGCTGCCGGATTCGCCGGACCTGTTGCCTGCAGCCGCGCCGATGACCGGCGCTCCGTTGCTACGCTACCAGCGCGATGGCCGCATGACATCAGGCCAATGGTCCGTGATGGGTCAGTCGTCAGCTGCGCGGGCGGGTGGCGAGGCGTCAGGCGAGGCCGGGTGGTTCTCCCGCTATGGCTGGACGGTTGTTGGGGGCGTACTGATCACCGCTGTCGTCGTGGGCTGGGTGCTCGACGATGCGTTCGGGGCCTTGGGCGAGTCGCTGGCGGAGGAGGTCACGCCTGACGGTGACGACCCGGATGACACACCGGACGAACCGGACTGCGACGGAATCACGGTTGATACTGGCTGCCTGCCCTAGGCGTCGAAGACCCATCTCGCGCAGACGAGCACTGCGCATCGAGCGGCCCGGGCGGTGGGCGACGCGCAATGTCTCTTGGTCAGGAATCGATACGGCGAAAGAAGCTTTCGATCCCGTTGTCGTAGAGCCGAGCCATTTGATTCTTGACCCGCTTGAAGCTGGACTCCGGCCCGATGATGACCCGATACACGGTCCGACCGTCATCCAACTTGGCCGTTTCCACCCGGGATTGCATGCCCAGCAACGCGATTTCTGCGCGACGGGCCTCGGCATCGGCCTGACGGCCGAAGCTCCCCGCCTGAATCGCGTAACGCAGGTTGGATTCAGGCTCCGGCGGCGGTGTGTACTGCTCGGTGCGGGGGACCAGCTGGAAATTGGGCAGCATCTCGTAGAACGTGAACCGGGCCTCTTCCTTGGGCGGTAGCTCCTTGGCAGGTTCCGGCGTCTCGGCCTGTTGTTCGACGGGCTGTGCCTGGGGCTGGCGGGACGCAGGTTCTGGTCCATTGATGATGTACAGCACCACGGCGATGACCAGACCGGCGGTGACGCCCACCATGAGCCAGACCCAGCCAGGCAAGCCCGGCTGGGTCGATTTGGTTTGTCCACCCCGCCGAGGGGGCGATTTCTTGCGATTGGCGTAGTCGCGCGCCATCTACATGGTCTCCGGCGCGGTGACGCCCAACAGGGTCAGCCCATTGGCCAAGACCTGCTGCACAGCCAATACCAGTGTGAGGCGGGCCTGGGTCAATTCGGCATCGTCATCGAGCAGAAAACGGTGGGCGTTGTAGTAGCTGTGGAACTGGTCAGCCACGTCGCGCAGGGCGTTGGCCACGATGTTCGGTGCGTACTGCGCGGCCGCCTGTTCGATGCGCTCCGGGAAGGTGGCCAACAAGCCCATCAAGGCCGTTTCATGCGACTCGGTCAGTCGCCCCAGCGCTGCACGGCCGGCCTGCGGGTTGACGGTCACACCGGCATCGGTGGCCTGTCGCAGCACGCTGCAGATTCGCGCGTGGGCGTATTGGATGTAATACACCGGGTTGTCGTTGGACTGGGACGTGGCCAGTGCCAGGTCAAAGTCCAGCGGTTGATCCGAGGAGCGCATCACATAGAAGAAGCGCGCGGCATCCCGGCCGACCTCGTCCCGGAGCTCTCGTAGGGTGACGAATTCGCCCGCACGCGTGGACATGCCGACCTTCTCGCCCGCCCGGAACAGGCTGACGAACTGCGACAGCCGGACCACCAGTGCGTCATCGCTGCCGGTCAGCGCCTCGATGGCCGCACGCATACGCGCGATATAGCCGTGATGATCCGCACCCCAGACATTGACCAGGGTGTCGAATCCCCGCTCCAGCTTGTTCAGGTGGTAGGCAATGTCGGTGGCGAAATAGGTGTACGCGCCGTTGGCACGGACCAGGACGCGGTCTTTCTCGTCGCCCATCTCGGACGACTTCAACCACAGTGCGCCATCTCGTTCGATGGTGTGGCCGGAGGCGCGGAGCCGTTCCAGGGCATGCTCAACGGCGCCATCGGTCACCAGGCTGGCTTCGGAGAACCAGCGATCGTAGACGATGCCGAAGCCTTCCAGGTCCTCGCGGATATCGCTGAGCTGGCTGTCCAGGCCTGCGGCATGAACCAGCGCAAAATCATCACCCAGCAGGGCTTTCATCTTGGCAATCAGGGCGTCGACATAGGCGTCCTTATCGCCAGCCGGGGCGTCATGGCCGAGATCGGCCTGAACCTCGGCGGCCGGGTGTAGGAAGCGGTCGCCATGGTTTGTGATCAGCCCGCTGGCAATATCGCGGACATAGGCGCCCTGATACCCACCCGTGGGAAAGGGCATGGCCTGGTCCTGCTGTTCGAGATAGCGCACCCAAATACTGGCGGCCAGAATGTCCATCTGCCGGCCCGCGTCATTGACGTAGTACTCACGCGCCACCGTGTGGCCGGCGGCGGCCAGCAGATTGGCGATGCAGTCGCCCAGGGCAGCCCCGCGACCATGACCGACATGCAGCGGGCCATTGGGGTTGGCCGACACGAATTCGACCATGACCTTGCGGCCGCTGGGTTCAGCGGCGTGGCCGTAGCGGTCGCCTGCGTCGAGCACGCGGCCCACAACCGCCGTGGCGGCATCACGGGTCAGGAAAAAATTAATGAAACCGGGGCCGGCGATCTCCACCTTCTCGACCTGCGGATCATTGGGCAGGGCCGCCACAATCGCCTCGGCGATCTGGCGTGGGTTGGCCCGCGCACTCCGGGCAGAGGCCATCGCGACATTGGTCGCAAAATCGCCGTGGCTGGCGTCACGCGTGCGCTCGATGCCGATGCGTTCGGGCACCTCCAGCGTGGGAAACGGACCGGCCGCAACCTGCTTCAGGGCGGCGCGCAATAGCTCGACAATCTGGTCCTGCATCGAAGTGCCCGAACATTCAAAAAAGGCCGCGCATTCTAACCTGAGCGCAGGTTCCGCGGCGTGGCGCCTGGGACCCCGGACGGACTGCGTGGGCGTTCGCTAGAGCATGCTCTGCGGATCGACGTCGAGACTCCATCGCAGCTTGCGGCTGTTGCGCAGGTTGGCCAAGGCCTCAATCCACGCGGGTAAACCGCTTTGCAATGGGG
Organism: Abyssibacter profundi; assembly: GCF_003151135.1. Taxonomy (NCBI): domain Bacteria; kingdom Pseudomonadati; phylum Pseudomonadota; class Gammaproteobacteria; order Chromatiales; family Oceanococcaceae; genus Abyssibacter; species Abyssibacter profundi. The sequence goes on along the minus strand of NZ_QEQK01000007.1, from coordinate 201,696 downwards.
CGCGGCGGGCACATTCCAGCAACAGCTGGGCACGGTGTCGGCCGGCCCGACGCGCCATCGGCGCGGGGGTGGGATCCCAAATCGATACGGAATCATGAAACAGCTGTCGACCCACGGTCGCCGCCTCGCGTAACCACTCCAGCGGTCGATCGGTGTCGGTGGATTCGGCGCGCAGCAAGACGAGGTGACTGGCCGGCGGCAGGGCGGTTTCGTGCCGCTCTGCCAAGGCCATCCGGGCAAATCCACCGTAATCGCCGCGGACCAGTTGTTGCAGTAGTGGATGGTCCGGGTGGTGTGTCTGGATCAGCACTTCCCCCGCTCGTTGCGCGCGGCCCGCACGACCACCCACCTGAAAAATTCCCTGCGCCATACGTTCGCCGGCACGGAAATCGGCGCTGAACAGGCCCTGGTCAGCATCGACGATGACGACGAGGCTTAGATTGGGAAAGTTGTGACCCTTGGCCAACATTTGCGTGCCCACCAGAATCCGCGCCTCACCAGAGGCCGCCCGGGCCAGGCGGGCGTCGAGTTCGCCAACCCGTCGGGTGGTATCGCGATCAATGCGGAGTACCGGAAACCCGGCAAAGCGTCGTGCCAGCGCGTGCTCCAGGCGTTCCGTGCCTGCGCCGGCTCCGACGAAGTTGCGGTCGCCACAGTCGGGACAGCGGTCCGGCGGGGCGGCTTCCAATCCGCAGTGGTGGCAGCACAGCCGATTGCGCGCGCGATGCAGCGTTAGATGCGCGTCGCAGCGATGGCAGTCGGCAACCCAGCCGCAGCTGTGGCAAAGAACGGCCGGTGCGTAGCCGCGCCGATTGAGAAAGACCAGCACTTGCCCGCCGGCCTGCAGGTGCTCGGTCATGGCTGTCAGCGATTCGTGGCACAGCCCGTGTTCAAGCTGATGGGCCCGGACATCCACCAGGCGGACGCTGGGCAGGACTGCGGCGCCTGCCCGTCCCGGCAGAACCAGACGCTCGCACTGGCCGGCCTGGACCAGTTGCAGCGATTCCAGACTGGGCGTTGCCGAGCCCAGCACGATGGGAATCGCCCGCTGCCGGGCGCGCCAAACCGCCACGGCCCGTGCCGAGTACCGACAGCCGTCTTCCTGTTTGTAACTGCCATCATGTTCTTCATCGACGACGATCAGGCCGAGGCGTGGCATCGGGACAAACACACCCGAACGTGTGGCGATCACCACGTCGGCGGCCCCAGCACGGGCCGCCAGCCATTGTTCAGCCCGTTCGCCGTCTGACAGGCCGGAGTGCAGGACACGCGGTGACCGTCCCAGACGCGCCCGGACGCGATCAGCCATGCTGTTGACCAGACCGATCTCGGGCACCAGCACCAGCACCTGGCCGCCCCGCGCGATGACCTCGGCGGCTACGGCCAGATACACCTCGGTTTTGCCGCTCCCCGTCACACCATCGACCAGACTGGCGCTGAACTGACCGAGGCGCGCGGTCAGGGAGGCGACGGCGGCGGCCTGGGCATCGCTGAGCCGCGCCGCGGTGCCCGCGGCCGCGGGAGATGCGTCTTCGGCGGCCGTGATCAGCTTGAGGGCGCTGAGCCGCTCGACGCCGCGTCGGTCCAATCCGCTGCGTGCGCGAAGTTCGTCTTCACCCAATGCGCCATCCCGCAGGGCATCCAGCGCGGCCTGTTGCCGGCGGCCCAGCCGGGCAGGGGTGGGGTGGTCATCGCGCAGGCGCCAGGCCTGGGGTGCTGACCAGGCGGCGGACTGACCGGCGCGCAGACGTACGGGCAGCGCTAGCGAGTACACCTCGCCAATGGGGGCGGCGAAGTAGCGCGCGGTCCATTCGATGAGCGCGCGATCCTCGGCGCCGAAAATCGGTGTGTCATCGAGCACAGCCTCGACGCACTTGCGTGGCCGCTGATCCGCCGCCGCATCCTGGCTTGTGACGACGCCGACCAGGCGCCGGCGTCCAAAGGGCACCTGAACACGTGTGCCAGGAGGGGCGGACTGACCGGCTGACAGGTCGTAGTCGAAGCATCGGTACAGCGGCGTGGGGACCGCCACCTGGACGGTGCGGGATGATTCTCCCGTGGACATCAGGCAATCCACACAGGCTGTGGATAACTTTGGGGAAAAGTTTTGGCCAGCGAGAAAGTCAAGAGGTGATTTCTACCCATGTGAACAAAATGTGACCTTTTTGCTCCGCAGCATTGATATAAAAATCAGCACGTTAGGTGGCTTCTTCACAAGAATTTAATATTAATTGGCCGCGCTGCTGAAATGCTTGCAAGCAGGGTCGTAATGTGAGTAACCCATTCAGTGTCCATTGAAAGATCTGCGCGGCCTGTGCACGCATCGTCAGCGACGAGGCGGGTTGTCGCTGATCAGCGACATCGCCTGTTGTGACGGGGGATTGCCAAGCCCCGCCATGGCGCAAGCAGGTCGAGGTGATTTGGACAAGATCGGGCAATGAGCGAGGGTTGTTCATATTGAGGTTGTTCAATTTTGGGCGTTTGCTGCCCGTTGCGCCGCCCTGGCCTTGTTCCGCTTCAGCAGTCGCAGGGTGCCTCCAATCCACGCCGGGCTCACCAGCAGGCTGAGCGCGATGACCGAGATTGCGACCTGGTACGCGAAGTCGGTAATCAGGTTTGTGCGAGCACCGGCTGCAGCCAGCACAAAGCTGAACTCGCCGATCTGCGCAAGTACGGCGCCAGCCAGAACGGCATGCCGCCAAGTGTCGCCCAGCGAGCGGAACATGACCGCATTGATGCCGGTCTTGGTGACCAGCACGGTGAGGAGCAGCGCTACCACCATGGCCCAGTGCTCAAGAACGAATCCGAGGTCGAGCAGCATGCCGATCGAGACAAAGAATATCGCGACGAAGACCACACGAAACGGTTCCAGTCGCTGATGAACCCAGTGGGTTTCCTTGGCCGCGCCCACCAGCATGCCAGCCAGAAATGCACCCAGCGCGGTCGACAGGTCAAACAGACCGGTAATGAGGGCCAGGCCCAGACAGATCAGCACCGCGACGAAGACCTGCAGTTCCTTATCTGCCCGCAACCGGGCGCCCAACGGCAGCCGGACACGGTCGCTGCGAACCATCCACACGAGTAACCCGGCGACCAGCACGATGCCGATGGCCTGCAGCGAGATGGTGTGCGGGTCGGGCTGCCCGCCGCCGAGAATGCCGATGACCACCAGCATGGGGATGATGGCCAGGTCTTGTGCCAGCAGCACGCCGATGGAGTCCTCGCCGACTTTGGTGCGCAGCCGCCCGGAGTCGTGCAGATAGTTGAGCACCACCGCCGTGCTGGACAGGCTGATGACAAAGCCCAGCAGGACGATGCGCGCGATGGACCAGCCGACCATGGCGCCGACGATCCAGATCATGCCGACGGATGCGCTGATCTGGATGAAAGTCCCAATGACGGTGACCCGCCAGTTGGCGATCAGCCGCTTGGGTGAAGCCTCCATCCCGATGAAGAAGAGCAGGAAGATCACCCCGAACTCGCCCAGGCGCGCGACCGCATGCTGGTCGGCAACCAGGCTTAGTCCATGCGGTCCGAGGATGACGCCCGCGAGCAGATAACCGACGACATGGGGCTGTTTCAAGATACGCAACCCCAAACCCACCACCAGAATAACCAGCAGCGCGGCGACCAGTTTCAGCATGAGCGGGTCGAGGTGCATGCGGCCAGTATCGCCGAAGCGGGATTCACCACGCACGGACTCCTACTGCGGCGAACCGTGGGGTGCGCAGACTTGCGCTGGCACGCAGGCCGCCGCATCTTTCGCGAATGCTGATGAGTCGAGAAGAAGCGGCGGCGCTCGACGCCGTCGATCCCTTGCGCGCCCATCGGGACCAGTTCGAGCTACCCGAAGGCATGATCTATCTCGATGGCAACTCCCTGGGTCCGCTGTCTCACGCGGCGCGTGATGCGGCGCAGACCTGTATCGGAGACGAGTGGGGCCGTGGCCTGATCCGAAGCTGGAATACCGCTGGATGGGTTGACCTGCCTCAGCGTTGCGGTCGGCGCTTGGCGGACCTGCTCGGCGCCGCCGAACAGGACATACGGGTGGCTGATTCCACGTCAATCAACCTCTACAAACTGCTTGTGGCGGCGCTAGCCCTCCAGTCCGGGCGCCGCACGGTGCTGACCGAGGCCGGCAACTTTCCCACCGATCTGTACATCACCGACGCGGCGACCCGGGCAGGTGCAACGCATGGAGTGCGACGGGTTGCGTTTGATGAGATCGAGCAGGCCATCGACGAGACGGTGGCCGTGGTGGTGCTCAGCCACGTGCATTATCGGACGGGGGCAAGACATGACATGGCCGCCGTGACCCGCCGCGCCCACGCATGCGGCGCTCTGGTGTTGTGGGATCTGGCCCATTCGGCCGGTGCCGTCCCGCTGAATCTGGCCGGCGATGACGTCGATCTCGCGATTGGCTGCGGCTACAAATTCTTGAATGGTGGCCCAGGTGCCCCGGCATTTCTCTATGTGGCGCCGGGGCTACAGCCCGTGCTCGAGAATCCGATTTGTGGCTGGTTTGGTCATGCGCGGCCATTTGAATTCGATGATGTTTACGAACCTGCGGCGGGGGTGGATCGCTGGCAGGTGGGCACGCCCGGCGTCATCGGGATGCGGAGTCTGGAAGGCGCGTTGTCGGTCTGGGATTCGGTGTCGATCTCCGATGTGGCGGAGAAGTCCGCCGCCTTGTTCGATGGGCTGGCAGCGTGGATCGACGGGCCGCTGGCCGATGCTGGATTCGAACTGGTGACCCCCCGCGATCCGGTGCGTCGTGGCAGCCAGGTCAGTTGTCGTCATCCGGATGCTTGGCCGATCTGCCAGGCCTTGATCGAGGCGGGTGTGATCGGCGATTTCCGCACCCCGGACATACTGCGCTTCGGGCTGACGCCGTTGTACCTGCGCCATGTCGATGTCTGGGATGCGGGGGCACGTCTGGCGCAGATCATGGCATCTGGCCGGTGGCGGGATGCCCGGTTTCAAGCACAACAACGAGTCACCTGACGTATGTCCTGGATCCGATCTCTGGCCGCGGGCCTATTCCTGTTCGGGCTGGTGGGCTGCGCCAGCCGCACGCCCGTGGCGCCGGTTGCCGAGACGGCGGCGCCCGCCACCGCAACACCCCTGGCCTGGTCTGTCTTATCGGCGATGCCGCAGCCGCCCCCTGGTCAACGGCTGGCGTACGGGCCGGCCCCACAGCAGTTCGGTGAACTCCGACTGCCGGCCGGTGCCGGGCCGCATCCGGTCGTGGTCCTGATACACGGAGGCTGTTGGCTGTCCCAGTTCAGCCTGGAATATTTCAGTCATCTGGCCGCTGGTCTCACCGACGCCGGCTATGCCACCTGGTCCATCGAATACCGACGCATTGGCGATCCGGATGGAGGGTGGCCGGGCACGTTCCTGGATGCGGGTGCTGCGATCGATCACCTGCAGACACTGGGTGACAGCCAGCCACTGGATCTGTCACGCGTCGCCGTACTGGGTCACTCCGCAGGCGGGCAGATGGCGCTGTGGGCCGCGACGCGCGACGACCCGCATGGTCCGCTACCCGCCGATGCGCCGCTGCCGGTTCGCGCGGTGGTCGGGATCGCGCCGATTACCGACCTGGCGGCCTACCGTGTCGGCCCGGAGCGCAGTTGCCACGCTGCAGTGGACAGGGTGATGGGCGGTACGCCCGCGACTGTCGGAGATCGCTACGCGGCGGTTTCACCCATGGACCGATTGCCCCTGCGCGTGCCGGTGTTGTTGATCAGCGGAGGGCAGGACGAGATCGTGGCGCCCGAGTCCGTGGAGGCGTTTGCGCATGCCGCCATGCTCGAGAACGATCCGGTGCAGCTGCGGGTGGTCGCCGGCGAGGGACACTTCGACGCGGTGCTGCCCGGTGGTCGGTCCTGGGACATGTTGCTCGATTTTCTGGGCGCCAGCTTGCGGTAGGGGTCGGCCTCGGTCGCGCGTTTGTCGGAAACTCCCCGTTGCGGCTTGCTCAGGACTCAGGGCGGACTAAGCTCGGCAGCATTGCTGCATGGACGCAGCCAACGCGCGCGGGGAGGTGGGATTGAAAACCGTCGCTGCCAGTCCAACTCGGTTGATGCCACCGGAGGTGCCGGCGGCCGATCAGCCCGCCTGCCTGCGATCCATGCAGACCTTGCTGCAGGCCGTACCCCGCTTGTTCCAGGCCCCAACATTGGCCGACCTGCAAACCGCGGTCTGTCGATCGGTGCGTACCTGCCTGGATGCGCAGGGTGCTTGCTTTGTCATGCGCGCAGAGGGCCAATGCTGCTACGTCGAGGAAGACGCGGTCGCGCCGCTTTGGAAAGGGCGGCGATTTCCACTCAGGGCCTGCGTCAGCGGTTGGGCCATGCTGCAGGGCGAGGTCGTGATCATTCCCGATGCGCATGCCGATGATCGGGTGCCGCAGACGCTTTACCGCTCCACCTTCGTCCGCGGGCTGGTGGTGACCCCGATCCAGCTTGACGCGCCTGTGGGCGCGATCGGCTGCTATTGGTCGACGCCGCGGACACCCCGGCCACACGAGCGCTGGCTGCTGGGCACGCTGGCCGAGTTCACCGCCTTGGTCATGGAGCGGCTGGATGTACTGGACGCGCTAGGTGCCGATCTCGATGCCCGATCTGAGGCCTTGGAACAGGCGAATGCCGCATTGGCCGGCCTGGCCGTGACCGATGCATTGACCGGCTTGCTGAATCGCAGTGAGCTGATGCATCAGGCTGAGCGCTGTCTGAACCAGGCGCGACGCAATGGTCACCCGCTGGCGGTCATGACCATCGAGCTGGATCAGTTCGACGGGCTCGCCGACCGGCTGGGCCCGGACGCGACCGACGCGTTGCTCCGTGCTATCGGTGAGGTCATGCATACGCAGGCACGCAGTTCCGATCTGGCCGCCCGCTGGGCTGGGCAGCGATTTGTCATGTTGCTGCCCGACACCTCCCGTGAATCCGCCGCCCAGCACGCCGCCCGGCTGCAATACCGTCTGCGCATGATTCCGTTGGAGGGTGACGTGCTGACCGCAAGCATCGGCATCAGCGATTACGAGGGACGCCAGTCGGACCGACTGGAGCGCGTCCTGCTGCAAGCGGAGCATGCGCTGGCATTGGCCCGGCAGCAGGGCGGCGATCGGGTGGTGGTGGAGCCGCGCTAGTCGTCGGGGGCTTCCCTAGCGGGTGTGGCTGATGGTTTCACCTTTGTAGAGTTCCCAGCTCAACCGATCGCGGCCGGACCGCTTGGCCACATAGAGCTGACTGTCGGCAGACAGCAGCAGGCCGTTGCGCGTCACCGTCATGCCCGGCGGCGCGGTCACCAGACCACAGCTTGCCGTGGTTTTGAGGGACAGGGGGCGGCCGTTGGTGTCGTGAAACCGCAAGGCGCGGATGCGATCGAGCAGTTCGGTGAGCAGTCGCTGGGCATCGGGCGCATCCGCACCGTAGAGAAACAGCGCATATTCCTCTCCTCCCAATCGTGCGGCCAGATCGGTGGATCGGCGGCAGAGCAGGCGTATTTCCTCGGCGACACTACGGATGACCTCATCACCGACCAGATGCCCGTGGGTGTCGTTGATGGCCTTGAAATGGTCGATATCGACAATGGCCAGCGCCACCGGTCGCTCGTCGCGGCGGGCGGCTCTTAACAGCGACTCGATTTGTTCTCTAAAAAATGCCCGCGTGGCCAGGCCGGTGAGATCATCGTAGTTGGCGCGGTAGGCCAGCGAGGCCTGATCTTTCCAGGCGCCGCGCGCGGCATGTTCCACAGCCAGCGCGCCGATCAGGCTGATTCCGCTGATCATCACAATGGCGTAGATTTCGATGACTTGGTTGCTGGGGTTCTCCACCCACCACAGCTCGGCCACGGTCATACCCAGCAGCACGGTACCGAAGAACACCAGATTGTGGCGGGCGGTCATGCCGGCCATCACGCCGACACCCACAACCAGGGTGGCTTGAATCGCAATCGGAATCTCGAACCCCTGGTGGCTGCCCACCACGCGCAGTGCGGTGAGAAAGATGATGGCGACCAGATTCATCGTCGCCACGGTCAGCACCACGCGCAGATGACCGCGGGCGAGGCGGTTGACCACCAGCGCAAGCAAAGCGGTGATCAGGCTTGCCCACTGAAGCGCGACGGGCAGGGCGGCGAACACCGACTCGGGTATGGCAAGTAGGTGCGGGCCGTACCAAGGTAGCGTGGGGACAAGGAGCAGCAACAGCACGATGCCGAGCTCGCGGCGGCCACGGCCCGAGTGCAGAAACGAACGCTTGAACGCGTGTTCCCGATCCGCGTCGATCTGCAGAAAATGCGTTTGGAACCACTGAGGCAGGCGTTTGGGCATCGGTGATGTTTTAACGAACTCGATGCGAAAGCACGGAGGGGTCCAAAGGGGGAAAGCCGGTTTCACCGGACCCTACACCATTCAACGAGCCTTGAAATCCGCCGGGTAAAGGGAGATAAATCCCATCCATGTCCAGAGAGTAAACGCTCGGCCAGCGGATTGGTTAGCTGTCCTACGCATGGTTGCGCTGCGAGCAGGGCAGCGGTCACGATGGAGCCAGGGACCAAACGAGGGAGTGGCCGTAATGCAGAGCCAACCGGAGGCACAAATCGGGGGCAACGCGCACAAAGACTTCACGCTTGAGCGCGTGGTTCGTATGACGGCGCTGGCGACCGGCTGCGAATACGCATCGCTCACGATGGCCGAGGGGCCTCAATGGATGATCGCGGCCGCACACGGAGGCGGGGTGGCCAGCATTGATCCCGAGCACGCGCTGAGTCAGCGCGTGCGGCAGGCCGAAGAAACCGTGATCTGGGCGCCGGACTCGACGAGCGAATCCGCCGGACCACGTGTGCCGCTGGCGCAGGTCTGCGCAGGAGAGCCCGTTGTTGACGCCACCGGTGCACTGGTGGGGGTTCTGAGCGTGTATTCCTCGCGCCGGCTTGATCTGGGTACACCCGTCGTTCGGCGTGCCTTGGTGGATGGTGCGCGCCTCATCGAAGACGCCCTGTTGATGCGGCACCGCAGCGTGCGTGACCCGGCAACCGATTTGTTCACTCGCCGCCTGTTCGAGGAACAGTTCGTCAGCGAGTGGGGTCGTGGGCTGCGCGCCCGGTTGCCATTCAGTCTGTTGCTCATCGGCGTTGATGAGTTTGACGCCTTTGATCAGGACGGTGACGTGGAAGACCTGCTGCAGGCCCTTGCGCGCGTTATTTCGGAGCGGACGCGGCGCTCGGGCGATACCAGCTACCATTTCGGTGGCGGGCGCATCGCCGTGGCGCTGCGCGGCATGCAGGATGAGAAGGCGCAGCGGCATGCCGAGTCGATTCGTCAGGCCGTCGCGGCCATGCCCTGCGGCATCTCGCAACGTCGCGTCACGGTTTCCGTCGGCCTGACATCCATCGAGCACGAGGCTCAGATCGATGAGCTGTCCGTGCATCGTCTGATGTCGATGGCCGAGGCAGCGCTGGAGCAGGCGCAGCGCAGCGGTGGTAATTCTGTGCAGGTGCGACTGCCGCCGACCCGGCGATTACCGAACAGCATGGCATCTGCCTGACAGGTATCGAGGGAATCGATCAGCGCTTCCCTGGGCCGACGGCGCGCTAACCAGCGGCGGCGCCAGTCGCCCAGGTCCACAGTGGAATGCCGACCAGCAGGTTCACCGGGAAGGTCACACCGATGACCATGACCTGGATGCGGGTCAGTTCCAGCGTGGGCATCGCCAGTGACAGCACGGCGGGCGCAACGATATAGCTTGCACTCGCCGACAGAATGCAGAGCAAGGCCAGACTCGTGGGCTCCAGCCCAAACAGGCTGCCGATACCAAAGGCCAGCGTGCCACTGACGAATGGCCAGACCATTGCAAAGCTCAGGTCGCCGACGGGTAGGCGCTCACGGGCCAGCAACAGGCCAGCCTTCTGGCCCAGCAGCAACAGGTAGATGCTGAGCAGGCCGGGTATCCAGCCCAGAATCGATTGCACATCGGCTGCGTCCGGCTGGACCGAATGCACGGTCCAGCCAATGGCCATGCTGCCCAGCAGCAAGAGCATCGGGGCATTGCTCAGCGCCGCTTTGAATGTCTTGCGGTGGTCGGCCCCCTGTGGGCTGGCCAGCATCAATCCGATCAGCAGTGCCGGCGCCTCCATGAGGGCCATCACGGCAATCATGACCGAGTCGACCTGCGCCCCACGAGACTCGAGGTAGGCCATCATCGCGACGAACGTGGCCACGCTGATCGAACCATAATGCCCGGCGGCGGCCGCAGAGAGTTCCCGGGGCCAACCGCCCAGCCTGCGCAGCACCGGGTGACAGAGCAGGGGCACGATCACGGCCGCAAGCAGGCCGGCGATGATGGCCGCCCCGCCGACGGTGAGCGATTCCGTCTGCGCCAGCCCGACGCCGCCTTTAAGCCCCAGCAGCAGAACGAGCAGAGTCCCCAACCAGCTGTTCGCATCCACCGGGATCGCGATCATCCGCCCGAAAAAAGCCAGCAGCGCACCCAGGATGAAGAGCAGAAATGGGAGATTGGCGAGCGCGTCGAGTGTCATGATGGTCGCAAATGGATTAGTTGGAAGAGGTGGCCCGGGTCCGGCTGAGCACGCATGCAGCCAGGGCAGCGGACAGCGTGGATCCGGCCAGAATGCCTACCCGCTCGTCCCCCAAATTCATGGAGGGCGCATGCTCGAAAGCCAGCGACCCGATGAACAGGCTCATGGTGAAGCCAATCCCGCAGAGACAGCCAACGGCGAGCACGACCGGCCAGGTGAGCAGGGCGGGGCGCTTGATCCGTAGGCAGGTTTCAGCAAGCCAGACCGCCCCCATGACCCCGAGGGGCTTGCCAATCAGCAGGCCGGCTGCAATCCCCAGCACGACGGGTGTGAAGGCATCACCGATGGCGGTGCCCTGCAGGTTGACTCCGGCATTGGCCAGGGCGAACAGGGGCAACACCAGGAAGTACACCCAGGGCTTGAGGCCATGCTCCACCCGATAGCCCGCAGACACCTGATCCGTACTCTTGACCCGGAGGGGCAGCATTAACCCGACGACCACGCCGGCCAATGTGGCGTGGACGCCGGACTTTAGCGTCGCTACCCACAACACGGTCCCGACGATGATGAAGGGGGCGGCGGACGATTGAACCTTTCGATTGAGCAGGAACAGCAGGGCCGTCAGGCCGGCGGCCATCAACAGGGACAACAGGCTGAGGTCTGCGGTGTAGAGCAGCGCGATAATCAGAATCGCGCCGATATCGTCGATGATGGCGATTGCCAGGAGGAAGATTTTGACCTCGCTGGGCAAATGCTTGGCCAGCATGGCGAAGATCGCCAGTGCAAAGGCAATGTCGGTTGCCGCCGGGATCGCCCAGCCGTTTCGCGCGATCGGGTCCTGCCAGTTGAAGGCCAGGTACACAGCCGCGGGCACCAGCATGCCGCCCACAGCGGCCGCGGCGGGTAGCGCGATTTGTCGGCGGTTACGCAGGTGCCCGAATAGCAACTCGTGCTTGAGTTCGATGCCGACCAGCAGGAAGAACAACGCCATCAGGCCATCGTTGATCCAGAGCAGCAGCGGTTTCTCCAGTCCGGCCGTGCCCAGGGTGATCGCCAGGGGGGTCTGGATCAGGCGGTCGTAGAGCGCTGAGAGGGGCGAGTTGGCGATGAGCAACGCGGCGACGGCGCAGATCATCAACAAAATGCCGGGGGCGGCTTCGTTGGATTGCAGGGCTTTCCAGTTCATGGGGGCTCTCGGCAGCAAGCCCCGCCTGGCGCAGGGGCCGGGCGGGGCTTGTCGTAGATGGTGTGGGGAGCGGTTTAGCCTAGGGGCTGTGCGACCATGGGCTCCAGCCCGCGGCGAATGGTGGCGCGTAGCCGTCGGTCGGTGGGTCTGCGCTGACGCTGCAGCCGGCCGCTGGTCGCCCGCTCGGCCTTTTCAAAGGCGCGGCTGATCGCCGTGTAAAGATCCTCATCGACAGCTTCGACCACGAGTGCCCGCGCCCGCCCGAGATCGGAATGGATGCGGCAGCCTTTATCCACGCCCCCGCGGAGGCCGTTGGTGTCATAGACGCGCACCGTGAGCTTCTTGACCGCATGGTCGAAGCGGTCCATGTGCTGCTCGGCTGCGCGGGTGATCGCACCCTCAATGCCGGGCGTCATGTCGAAGTACAGCGCCTGTATATCCAGTTGCATGGCTATGCCTCATCAGGATGAGACTCAGCAGTGTACGGAGCAAAAAATCAAATAAAAGCACATTAATATTGAGTCTTTATCAACTATGGATTGATCGTGGCGCAGATTAATTACAAGCACCTTCGCTACCTCTACGAGACGGTTCGGCTGGGTTCCGTACAGGCGGCTGCCGTTGCGCTACATGTTTCTCCGCAGGCGGTGAGTGCGCAGCTCAAGCAGCTAGAGGCGCAGGCGGGGCAGCCACTGCTGGCACGCCACGGCCGCGCGCTGAGGCCGACGGATGCCGGGACGATGGCGATGGCCTATGCACGCCAGATCTTCGAGCTGGGGGATGAGCTGGCGGCTGTGCTGGTCGACCATCCGGGCGAGTTGGCCATTCCCTGCCGCATCGGTCTCACCGACAGCGTGCCCAAATCGATGGCGGTGGCTTGCACGGCAGCGTTGATCCGCGGTGATCAGCGGCGCGAGGCCATTTTCGTCGAGGGCCCGCTGGACGACTTGCAGGGTCGGCTGCTGTCGGGTCGGCTGCACGCCATCGTGTCCGACCGAGAGCCCGCGACCGGTGACCTGAGCGATTTCGACATCCGGCTGCTGGTCCGCTCGCCGCTGGCCTGGGTTGCGACCGAGGCATTCGCCGATCGACTCGCCGATGGGTTTCCCGCCAATTTGCATCAACAACCGGTCATCCTCTGGCAGGCGGGGTCGGTCATGTCCAGTCAGGTGTCCGCATGGTTGGACCAGCGGGGGGTGCGACCAAGAATCGCGGCCCGTTGTGTGGATACTGCGCTGATGAAAAGCCTCTGTGCCTCGGGTCTGGGCGCGGCGCCGGTGCCCGCCGTCATCACGGATACCGTGCATGCGCAGATGGGACTGGTGACCCTGGGTGAAATGCCAACCGTGGAGATGTCGCTGTGGCTGATTCAGCGCCGCGGCCAGCTGACCGAGGAGATCGCCTGGCCGGCGTCGAATTAATCGCCGCTCCAACAAAAACGGCCCGCACAAGGCGGGCCGCTGAATCACGAAGGCCAGACCGCGCGGTCGCGCGGCCGGCGTTCGATGACGATCTAGAGCTCTTTGAGGCCCGTGATCATCTGGTTGCAGACTTCCTTGGCATCTCCGAACACCATGTTGGTGTTCTCGCCGAAGAACAGCTCGTTCTCCACGCCGGAGAAGCCCGTGCCCTTGCCGCGTTTGATCACGAAGACTTCGCGGGCCTGATCCACATTGAGGATGGGCATGCCGTAGATCGGGCTGGACTCGTTGGTCCGAGCCGCCGGGTTCACCACATCGTTGGCACCGATGACCAATGCTGCGTCGGCCTGTGCAAACTCCTCGTTGATCTCGTCGAGATCGAAGATCATGTCGTAGGGCACGCCGGCTTCGGCCAGTAGCACGTTCATATGCCCGGGCATGCGGCCGGCCACCGGGTGAATGGCGAACTTCACCTCGACATCGGCCTTGGTCAGCATCTGCACGTACTCCCAGAGCTTGTGCTGCGCCTGGGCCACGGCCATGCCGTAACCCGGCACGATGATGACCTTGCCGGCATAGCTCATCGAGATGGCGGCATCGGAGGCCTCGACCGAGGTCATGGTGCCGGACGGGCCATCACCGGCTGCTTCGTCGCTGGCGCCGAAGCCTGAGAACAGCACGTTGGCCAGCGAGCGATTCATGGCCTTGGCCATCAACAGTGTCAGCAGCGAACCGGCGGCGCCGACAACCGTGCCAGCAATGATCATCGCGGCGTTGCCCAGCACGAAGCCTTCGAAGGCGACTGCCAAGCCGGTCAGGGCGTTGTACAGCGAGATCACCACCGGCATATCGGCCCCGCCAATCGGCGTGGTCATGAAAATGCCGAGCACCAGCGCGATCAGGAAGAACACGGTAATCCAGAACGGACCGGGCTCCACGGACGTCGCCAGGGCCAGACCGATGCCGAACAGCAGAATGACCATCAACGCATTCAGCCCCTGGTGCATCGGTGCCGACCAGGCCTTTTTCATCAACCCCTGGAGCTTGGCGTAGGCGATGCAGGAGCCGGACAGCGAGACGGCGCCGATGACACCACCGATCACGGCCAGTGATGCGAGGCCGGATCCATGCGCCGTGGCATTGCCGGAGTACAGCTCCACGGCCGAGATGGCACCGGCGGCGCCGCCCCCCATGCCGTTGTACAGCGCGACCATCTGCGGCATGTCGGTCATCTCGACCTTCTTGCCGGAGATCCATGCCGCGGCACTACCGATGACGATGGCGGTAACGATCAGCCCGACGTTATGCAGGTCGGGGTAGAAGAACGTCGCCAGCACGGCCAGGACCATGCCGATGCCCGCCCATTTGATGCCGCTGACAGCGGTCTTGGGCGAGGCCATGCGCTTGAGGCCCAGGATGAAGAGGACGGCGGCGACGAAGTAGCTCGCCTGAATCAGAAATGACATGTGGCCCCCTTAGTCCTTGCTCGACTTGAACATTTCGAGCATGCGCTCGGTGACGACATAACCGCCGACCGCATTGCCCGCGGCCAGTGCCACCCCGACGAAACCAATCACCTGTTCCAGAATGGTGTCGGCATGGCCCAGCGCCACCATGGCGCCGACCAGCACGATGCCGTGCACGAAGTTGGAGCCGGACATCAGCGGGGTATGCAGAATCGCCGGCACCTTGCCGATGATTTCGTAGCCGGTGAACGCGGCCAGCATGAAGATGTACAGGGCGACAAAGCCCGTGAGTGCAAGTTCGGGTGTCACTTGGAGCCCTCCAGAATCTGTTTGGCTTGTTCGTTGACGACTTCGCCATCATGGGTCAGCAGCGCGCCCTTGATGACATCGTCTTCGAGATCCAGCGTCAGCTCGCCATCCTTGATGAACAATTCCATCAGGTTCAGCAGGTTGCGGGCGTACATTTCGCTGGCGTGTTCCGACAACATGGACGGCACGTTCAGCGGGGCGCAGATCGTCACCTCACCGGCCGTGGTCGTGCTACCGGGCTCGGACAGCTCGCAGTTGCCGCCGCCTTCGGCGGCCAGGTCAACGATGACCGCGCCGGACTTCATCGACTCGACCATCGCCTTCGAGATGATCTTCGGCGACGGCCGACCGGGGATCGCGGCCGTGGTAATGACGGCATCGGCTGCCGCGACATGCTTTTCGAGCATCGCCTGCTGCGCGGCCTTTTCCTCATCGGTGAGCTCACGGGCGTAACCGCCTTCGGCATCGGCCTTGATGTCGGCCATCACGAACTTGGCGCCCAGCGATTCGACCTGTTCCTTGGCGGCCGTCCGCACATCGTAGGCCTCGACCATCGCACCCAGGCGGCGGGCGGTGGCAATGGCCTGCAGGCCGGCGACACCGGCACCAATGACCAGCACCTTGGCCGGCCGGATCGTGCCCGCCGCCGTGGTCAGCATGGGCAGAAAGCGTTCCAGCTCACTGGCAGCAATGAGCGCGGCCTTGTAGCCGGCCGCTGCGGCCTGCGAGGACAGGGCGTCCATGGCCTGGGCGCGGGTAATGCGGGGAATCAGCTCCATGGCCAGGGTGGTGACCTTGGCCTCGGCCAGTGCTTTCACCACATCCGGGTTGCGGTTCGTGTAGACGAAACTGGCGAGAATCGAGCCGGCCTTCATGCCTTTGATGTCGGCTGCCGTCGGCGGCGCCACGCGCAACACAACATCTGCAGACTTCAGCGGCGAGGCCTTGGTCTTGACGATCTTGGCGCCCTTGGCTTCGAACGCGGCGTCAGGAATCCGGCTACCCGCGCCGGCACCGGCCTGGACAGAGAGTTCCGTGCCTAAACGCACGACGCGATCCACCACGGCCGGGGCCATGGCCACGCGCTTTTCTCCGCTCGCAGACTCCTTGGGTACAAACAGCTTCACAGTCATGTGGAAGCGCTCCTCGGATCAAACAAATTGAATGTGGATGGGCTGGATCGAAACCGAAGTGACAGGCCACTCAGGCCTGGTCCGGTCAGTGCTCGTGCCTGTGGCGGGGCCACCATGCTCTCCTCCTGTTGTCGCGGACAAACCCCACCCTGGGCGTGGTTGCCGGACAAGTCGATTCATGTCTCCCTGTGTGTCGTCGAACACCGACCGGGCTAGCGCAAGCTGCTCGGGTCCCGTTCGGTGTAACCGCTGGGTAGCGCAAACACGCTGGACTCCAGATTGGGGTGTGTGACCCCGGTGAGTCGCTGCCTGCTCTTGCCGCCTTCACGTTCGATGAGCACCGGTACGCCCGGCAGCTTGTCCGCACGAGGCGCCGCACTGCCCGCAAAGCCTGTGGCTTCGCTGAGCTTGGCCAGCAGGCGATACATTGCCTGGACCGTGGCGTACTCCTCTTCAGACAAGCCGAGAGCTTCCGGTTTGGCCACGCACAGCGATTCGCTGGCGCCGCCTTGCTTCACGACATAGTTCGCGCACTGCACGCCGGCCACAGTCTGGGAGGAGCCAGTCGGCTGTGGTTCGGGTGGTGCGGTTTTTTCCAGTGATCGTCCGCCGGTCATGCGTTGCATCATCTGCTCTGCCATAGCGCGCTGCTCGGGAGGCAGCTTCGCGAGTTCGGCTTCCCACTCGGAGCGGGCGGCATCCATCTGGCCGCCCAACTGGCGAATGCCAGCCTCATCCATGCGGGTATAGCTGCGGTCGCGCGGACTGACGATGAACAAGGCGTTCTCGTCTGCCTGATAGAGCATCCATTCCCCCGCTTGCTGGCCATCAATACGCACCGCGCCATCCACCATTCGAACGGTGGACGCGGTTTGCTGGTCCGTCGTGTCGAACGACAGCACGGTATCCGCAGCAGCGGGCAGTGCTACGCTCGCGACGCAGGCAAACAGCAGGGTGCGCATCAGGAATCCATATGAAGCAGGCAAATCAGACCGTCGAATCGATGGACCGGCGAGTCTACTTGATCGATGCATCCGTTTACATCTTCCGTGCGTGGTTCTCTCTGCCCGACTCGATGACCGATGCATCGGGCCGGCCGATCAATGCCCTGACGGGGTTTGCCGACATGCTGGCCCGGCTGATCCGATCGCAGTCGCCGACTCACATCGCCGTGGCGTTTGATGAAAGCCTGACCTCCTCGTTCCGCAATCGCATTGACCCGGCCTACAAGGCCAACCGTGAATCGGCGCCAGAGGAGCTCAAGCACCAGTTCCGCATGGCCCGCCAAGTCTGCGATGCCATCGGGTTGTACAACCTGGCCTGCGAGGAATACGAGGCCGACGATTACATCGGCACCTTGCTGCATGTGGCGCGGGGGCTGGGCTTGCCGGGGGTCATTGTCAGCCCCGACAAGGACCTGGCCCAATTGCTGGACCACGATGACGTGATCTGGGATTTCGCAAAGAACGACTGGCTGGACGCCTCGGCCATCATCGAGAAGTTCGGCGTGACACCGGCGCAGATGCTCGATTACCAGGCGCTGGTTGGTGACACCGTGGACAATATTCCGGGCATTGCCGGTATCGGCCCCAAGGCGGCGGTCGCGTTGCTGACGCACTTCGGCTCGCTCGATGCGATTTACGCCGACCTGGATCAGGTGTTGGACCTCCCGGTTCGGGGCGCTAAGCGCCTGCGCCGCTTGCTCGAAGAGCAGCGCGAAGCCGCCGAGCGATCCCGCCAACTGGCTCGCATTGTCACGACCATTCCGCTGGAAGACGCGGCTTCGCAATTGGTCTGGCAGCGGCCGACACCGGCAGTCAGCCCAGCACTGCTCGCCACCGGGCTGGGCACGGGTGCGACGGAGCGCCTGTTGTCCGCCTGTGCGGTGTCCTCCGCAGCTTAGATTTCAACCCGGTCTTGGCGTCGATTCCAGTCCTGCGCCATTGCTAACCCAACTGAGTTGACTCAATCGGGTTAACCGCTAGACTGCAAGCTCTCGCATTGGACCTGGAGACCGCGTGTTCGACCGAGCAGAACCTGCAGAGCGGAATGCCGAGGCCGGCGGCAGCGTGCCAGACCGGCTGGTGAGCACAGCCATTGCGATGTACGGCCAGCGGGGCTGCCATGCGGTGTCCGCGCGGCAGATCCAGCGTGAGGCAGGCGTGCTCAACGAGGCCGCGGTCCGCTACTACTTCGGCAACAAGCAGGGCCTGCTGGACGCCTGCGTCGCTCGAATCGCCCAGTGGCATGAACCCTTGGCGGACGAAGCTTGGGCGGAGGTCGACGCGATCGAGGCCGAGGGGCGACTAAAGGTCAGCCACGTGGTCACGGCGCTGGTGTTATCGCTGCACGGTTTGCTGCAACGTCACGAGCGCGCAGTCTGGCTGCTGGCGCGATTGATCCGGGAAGAGGGCGAGGTCGGACAGGACCTGCTGCTGAGGCACATGGGTCCACTGATCTGGCGTATGGAAGCCCAGCTAGCAACGCTGCTGCCGCACAAGTCTGCCCGGGCGCTGCGGCTGCACGTTTTTCTGGCCATTAACAGCGTCGTCAACGGCATGGTGGACCAGACCCTGTTGTGGCGCCTGCCCGACACCGCCGACGGCGAGCGTCGCTACACCCTGGACGAGGCCACCCTGGCCGAAGGCTTTATCGAATACGTATCAGCAGGCCTGCAGGCGCCCTCGGCCCTGTGACCTAAGCCCGCAACACCACGGCCACTAGAGCGGCGGGTTGCAACGACTGGAGACGACAACATGGACAAGACGATCGACTCGATGCGCGCGGCCGGTCTGGCGTTGCTGCTAAGCCTAGGCTTGGTTGGCTGTGCCGGTTCGGATTCCGAGCCGGCTGGCGAAACCCAATCAGCAGCAGGCGGGGCGTCCGGTGAGCCAGCGAGCGGACCTGTTCGAGATCAGTACCCGTTTGGCGTGGCCTGCGGCTGGCAGGCGGCCAGTAACATCGACACCGCCAACATCGCTTTTCCCGATGAATCCGCAAAGTACTGGGTGGCGTTGGTGCCCATGCTGCCGGAGACCCGACTGCGCATCGACGGCGCCTACCCCCAGGCACGCTACTTCTCGTACAACGTCTACGATCCGATTCTACGGCCGACCGATGCCCTGGCGGATCGCGAGATCGCGCCGGTGACAGGCGGGCTCAATCCTTTCGTCCAGACGCGCCGGCCGGCCGCGGATGCCTGGGGTGACCCCTACACGGCGTATGTGGAGTTTACCGGACAACCCGATTCGCCCTCGCCGAACACGCTTTATGCCGGCGAGACCTCGCTCGGCCCCCTGCCTGTGCCCCAGCCGGCCCTGACCGCGCTGATTTATCGTGTGTACATCCCTGACGAGGGTCTGGATTTCGACGGTGGCGTGGGACTGCCCATCCTGACGCTCGAGACCCGCGATGGCGATATCGAATTGCTGCCGACCGCCGATTGCGTGGAACCGTTGCTGCCGACGCTGGGTGACACCGTGCCATCGCTGGGTTTCAACGACGTGCTGGAAGACGCCGATTTCATCGACGATCCGTTTCTGGCGCGCCCCGGCACCGTGCCGATCGGCGACCCTGAGTCGGATTCCCGCGTGTTCTACGGTCTACCCAGTACGGTCGTGAACGTCTTGCGTGGCGTATTCGGGCTACCCGTACCGGAGGGCGTGGAAACCGCGTTACCGGCCGGCGGCGGCTTCTTGTCCAACATCCACAATGCCTATTCCACCAACCTGTTCAGCCGCACCTACGGGAATATCGTGATGATCCGGGCCAAGGCACCCACATTCCGGGAGCAGCCCGGCGTTGCCTTGGGCGACGAACAGCTACGTTATTGGTCAGTGTGTCAGAACGACTTGCCCACCCAGCGTTACGTGGGCTGCGTGGCGGATTATCAGGCTCATCTCGATGAGCAGGGCTACTTCACCATGATGGTCTCCGATGCAGCGGACCGACCCACCAATGCGGTCGCCGAGAACGCAATCGACTGGATGCCCTGGGGGCCCTACGTGGATGCCCTGCTGATCTACCGGCACATGCTGCCCGACACGCGTTTCGAGCAGGCCATCCACAACGTGCCGCAGGGCACGCCACCGATCGAGGTGATGGGGGACTATTTGCCGCAGCCGGCGTATTGCCTTCGGGAGATCGTGGAGTCCGCCGGACCCCGGGCAGCGGACATCTTCGCCGCCTGCCGGGCCTACACGGAGTCGCTGTCGCGCGGGGGGCTGTAGCCAACAGGCTGGTCGAGCTGCTCTTTAGTCTCGTCCCGCGACCAGCTGCAGGCTCTTGGCGCAAACCCAGCGGTCTCTGCCGCGGGCTTTGGCTTGGTATAGCGCCGCGTCAGCTCGCCCGATCAGGTCGGTGGCGCTGCCGCTGGACTCCGGCCGCTGGGTGGCCACGCCGGCGCTGATGGTCACCAGACCATTGATGCCGCCGCCATGAATGATAGCCAGCTGTCGAACGGCCTCGACGATGTGCTCTGCGAACCGCTCGGCGCCGTCCTGCGCGGTCCGAGGTAGCAGAATGCAGAACTCTTCCCCGCCGTAACGCGCGGCCAGGTCACTGGCGCGATGGGTGCAACGCTGTAGTGCACGGGCCACCTGCTTGAGTGCCTGGTCGCCGGCCTGATGCCCATAGGTGTCGTTGAATGCCTTGAAGTGGTCGATGTCCACCAGAACCACCGTAAGCCACTCGCCGTCACGGGCGCAGTTTTCCCAGGCGAGTTCGAGGCGTTCGTCGAGCAGTCTCCGGTTGCCCAGGCCGGTCAGCCCGTCCTGGCGACTGAGTTGCTCCAGGGCCATATTGGCCTCATGCAATTCCAGCGTTCGCGCCTTGATGATTTGCTCGCGATCTTCCATTTCGATCTGCAGCAATTCGCGCGCGCTGGATTCACGCGTCAGCGCTTCCTTTAACCGGGTGTGCGAGTCCGCCAGTCGGGTCAGCAAGGTCTGCAGGCTCTGGACCAGGTCCTGCACCTCGCTGGATCCGCTTGCCGGCAGCTGAATGGAAGGGGACGGGTCGTCCAGGTCGGCCTTTGCCATGGCGCGGGCGACATGGGCAACGGGGCGAGACACCCGGCGTGCCAGCCAACGTGCCAGCAGCCAGGCCATCAGCGAAACCGCGATGAGCAGCAGGCCAGTCGCGACGAGCGTGCCCGGTCCGTACTGGTACAGGCGCGCCTTGGGTGTGCCGATGCCGACCGTCCACCCCTGCGCCGAAGGCATGAAAATGCCCAGCCAGTCCGTATCGGCTTCTTCCAGCGTGAAAATGTCCCCGCTCGGGACCGAGCGCCCCGTGGCCAACCAATCGCGGTCCGCGACAGAGTCCAAGGGCTGAATGGTCTGGTTGCTCGAGGCAAAAATGGCTCTGTCGTGGTTGTCGATCACCACGTAGCTGTAGGGGTCATCAGCCGTGTCGCCGAGTATCTCGCCGAGTTGCGTCAGATCCAGCGCAGCCTGAAGCACGCCGGAAAACGCCCCCTGTTCGTCCTGCAAGGCGACCGCCAGGGCCACGATGACATCGTCACCCAGCCCCCGCCCACGGAACACCTCGGAGACATGCACGTCGGTGCTCTGCCGGGCAGCGACGAAGTAGGGGCGATCTGCAATGTTGAAGCCCTGCTGGGTGACGGGTTGCCCGGAGGGCGTCAGGGTTGGAGAGGCTGCGACAACCGTACCGGTCGCATCGGTGACGGCCATGGTTAACAGGCCGGGATACGCCTGATGCAGCGCGGGCAGTAGGGTGGCCTGGTCGGTGCCGTGCTCAATGGCGATCGCCGCCGCCGCCACCGCGCGGCGGTGGTCCTCGACAAAGCGCGTCACTGCATCAGCCGTGACGTGAGCGGCATCTTGCAGCGATGACCGCAGCGATTGCTCATGTGCTGAATGCAGCACGCGCAGCATCATGGCCGCCACGATGGTGGCCACGCCCATCGCCAGCAGTGTCAGCGCCAGGCTGAGCTGGGTCTCAAGGCGACGTGGCGGGCGTCGCCAACCAATTCTGTACAAAGTATCCAGCGTCGGTGTCCCGGGGCGGTCTTGTTTTCAGGCGGCAACGCGAGCGACGAGCGCAGGCGCGAGTTTGGTTCTGTGCCAAGCGCCGGCAGGCGCCCGACCAAGTCAGGGGTCATCGGCCATCTGCAGGAACACTACAGTCGTGGCGGACCAACGGTGACCACCCCGGGCCCGGCGGTGGTTGCCGCCCGTGGCGTTAGCTCTCGGTCGGTGCGTGCGCGGCCAGAATGTCCTGGTAGCTGCGAATGCGCTCGACGTATCGCACCGGTTCGTGACCCCGGGCATAGCCGTATTTCAGCTTCGGATAAACCGATTTGTCAGACAGCAGCGGCAGCACTGTTTTCATGTCGTCCCAGTGGTGCGGACTCTTGCCCAGCTCGCGGGCGAGCTTCTGGGCATCGTGCAGATGGGCGCGTCCGATGTTGTAGGCCGCCAGCGCAAGATAGGTGCGGTCTGGCTCGGTGACCTCATTGGAGAATCGGGTTTTCATCTTGGCGAGGTAGGCGCTGCCGCCTTCGATGCTTTGCACCGGGTCGAGCCGGTCGGTCACGCCTACCGATCGCGCCGTCGGTCGCGTGAGCATCATGATGCCCCGGACACCAGTCGGGCTGGTTGCCTCAGGGTCCCAATGCGACTCCTGGTAGCCCTGGGCGGCCAGGAGCAAGGGGTCGATGTCGTGGTCTTGCGCGGCTGCCATGAAGTACTGGTCGTACTTGGGGTAGCGGTGCTCGATGCGGTGGGTAAACGCCCGCAAATCGACAAAGTCGAACCGTTCCGCCGGCGCAAAGTACCTTGCACGGGTCTCCGCAAGCAGGGCCTGCGTGGCGGGTTGATCCAGCCAACGGTTGACGGCTTGCAGCAGTTCGCTGGCGTCGGGGTGCACGGCCCAGGCCAGCGCGCGTGTCTCTGTCAGGTCGAACTCGGCCACCAGGGTGGGAAAGTAGCGACGGTTCAGTGCAAAGACATGGGAGTCGGCCACGGTACAGTCCAGTGCCCCTTGCCAAACCTGGCGCAGCAAGGCCTCGGTTGTGGTGTCGACGGTTCGTACCGTGAGCCCCGGCGCGGTGTCCCTCAGCGTGTTCAGCGTGTCGGCATAACTGGTGGCCTCTGCCACGGTGAGCGTCATCCCGGCGAGTTCGGCCCGATCGGTGACGCGCAGGCCTTCCCGGTTACAGATCAGCTGCTCGGTGACCTGTAGCGTCGGGGACGAAAACTGCAGCGAAGTCTGCCGCGCCGGGGTGATGGTGATACCGGCCGCTGCCAGGTGCGCCTCCCCGCGACGCACCAGTGCCAGCACGGCTTGCGTGGAGGCGGCTTCGACGATTTCCAGATCAAGCCCCAGAGCCGTGGCCAGTGCACGGATTCGGTCATACTCCAGGCCCGCGGGTTGATCCGTGCGATCGATGTACCAGGTGGTCGGGGCGTTACGCGTGGCGACACGCAAGACCCCCATGTCGCGAATCTGCTCGAGATCGACAATCGGCCCGGCGGTTGGATCGGTTGCCGGGGGCGACGATGGGTTGCCGCAGGCAACCAGGGCCAGCGCCATCAGTGCGCCAATGCGATGTTTCGACATGGGCTGCTCCTTCCTCAAAGCTGTCCTCACAACTTAGCAAAGCGCCCAGGAACGAGGTTGGACAGGCAGCGTGGCGCAGCACGGTCTATCGGGGGTGATCAGCGCTGCGCGAGTGCTTCGAAATCCTCGGCAAAGTCGCTGATGTACTCGACCAGATGGTCGCGCTGGCGCTCGCTGGTCATGGCGCTGATCTCGGCGGCCAGGTCCAGCCAGCGGTGTCGGTTGCGCCTGCGTTCGGCTTCGAGAGGCTCGGGTACCAGGGCCGTATCGTCGAACAGCAGATAGGTGACGCGATCGGCAAACCCGCTGCTCTGGCGTTGGTCCAGGGCCTCGGCCAATGCATCGCGCCATTGACGAGAGCGGGCAAGCCAAGCCTCGGGCGAGTATTCGCGCTCGCCCGCCCAGGCATCGATCAGATTTCGCTGCTCGCGTGACAGGCGACCGTATCGCTCTTCCATCCATTTACGCACCCGCTTGGCAGCGGCTTCACGCCGTTCAATGTCGTCCTGCTCGGCGAGTTCTTCAGCGGCGTCTTCGATGTTCTTGTCGATGCGTTCCAGCACGGCTGCGACCTGGTCATCGTTCAGCATGCTGAGCATTGTCACGGTGTCGTCGGTCGCGCGTCGCAGGGCTTCATTGATATGGGCCTCGACCATGGCCAGTGCCTGCTCGATGGCGTCTCGACTCAGCGGCGCGCGTGCCTGTTCGGCCAGCTGGCGCAAGTCACGGGCGTACAGCGGCAACTGCTCGCGGCGATGCCACTGCCACAAGGTGTCGAATCGTTGCTCGAACCAGTCTTCCTGCTCGGCAGTCATGTCGAAGTACTTGCCGATTTCGCGCTTGGCGAACCAGTCGAGGTGGTTGTAGCCAAAGCGTGTGGCCGTGCTGCAGCCGGTCGCCAACGACAGGCCGAGCAGCAGCGCCACCAGCCGCCCGGTGGCTGTCAGGCCGCGTCTGTGGAAAGGAACTGCTCGAAGCATGCACTGGCCTGTTCGTGGACTAAGGCGTGTCGGCGTACCAGCGCCGGAACATCCCGATCGTAGCCGCCACCGATGACGCAGGCGACCGGAATGCGCCGGCGCACACATTGTTCGATGACATAGCGATCCCGCGCCCGCATCCCGGCGTCGCTGAGGCTCAGGTGCCCCAGCCGGTCATCGGCATGCACATCGGCGCCGGCGTCGTACAACACGCAGTCGGGCTGGAAGCGGTCGAGCACTGCCGGGATATGGGCGGCCAGGGCGGTGGCGTACTCGGTGTCCCCGGCGCCGCGGGGCAGGACGACATCCCGGTCACTGTCTGCCTTGCGTGCCGGAAAGTTGCTCCCGGCATGGAAGGACAGCGTGAACACGGCCGGCTGCTGTTCGAAAATGCGCGCCGTGCCGTCACCCTGATGCACGTCGCAGTCGATGATCAGCACACGCTTGGCCCGGCCGCTGTCCAGCGCCCAGGCCGCTGCCACGGCGAGGTCGTTGAGCAGGCAGTAACCCGAGGCGAAATCGCGATGGGCATGGTGCGTGCCGCCGGCACAGTGGGTGGCCAGGCCGTGCTCGAACGCCAATTCCAGGGTGTGACGCGTGCCACCGACGGCGGTGATGGATCGGGCCACCAGGGCTTCGGACCAAGGGAAACCCTGTCGCCGGATTTCCGCCTGTGTCAGATCGCCGTGAATGAAACGGTCCAGATAGTCCCTGTCGTGGACCGTCTCCAGCAGGGCGCGCTCTGCGGGCGCGGGCTCGCTGAACTGGTTATCGCCGGCGACCCCGGTCTCGATGAGGTGGGTTCGAAGCATGGCGAACTTGCTCATCGGAAACGGATGCCGCTCCGGTAGCCGCACATTCGAGTAAATCGGGTGATAGACGATGGGCAGTGGCATCAGCGTGTCGGTGGGTCGATGTGGATGTTCGAGCTGGGGTGTCCGTATGAACCCTGGCGGCTGGGCCGGGGCGAGCGTCGTTCGGCACCGTCTTGGTGGCGCGAATCAATCAGAGCCTCCCTAGGCCCCCCTAGGCCTCCATGAGCAGCGCCAGCGCTTCATCGCACCAGGTTACCCAGCTTTCGTGGTAGAGCAGACCGCTGCGCAGGGCCAGGTAGCGACATCGCGTTTTGCGGTTGTCTCCCGGCCCCTGGGCAAAGTCCTCCTGTTCGATCTTCCTGAACAGGGACAACTTGTCCGCGTGGACCTGCCGATGGCGCCGGATTTCATCGAGCACGGAATCGACGCCCAGTAGCGCGGCACCCCGCACCTTCACCATCAGGCTTTCGCGCACCGGTTCCGGCCCGACAGGGCGGGCGAGCCAGGCTTCGAGCGCATCGCGCCCCTGTGTGGTGATGGCATACACCCGCTTGTCGGGCTTGCCGGTTTGGGCCACGGCCTCCGCGGAAACCCACTCGGCGGCCTCCAGCTTGGGTAGCTCGCGGTAGATCTGTTGATGGCTGGCGCGCCAGAAATACCCGACGGAGCGGTCAAATCGACGGACCAGGTCGTAGCCCGAGGCAGGGCGTTCGGCCAGTGAAACCAGCATGGCGTGTTTGAGCGACATGGGTTTGACTATGCAACAAGGTGCATATAACGTCGAGCCCATCATGCATCGGATGAGGGAGCGTCGTGAGCGATCGCGTCGAACTGGAGATCAAGGGCCCGGTGGCCTACGTGCGCCTGAACCGGCCCGAGAAGCACAACGGCATGGATTTCGCGCTGCTCAAGGCTGTGGTCAAGACCGCGCAGCAGCTCAAGAAGAATCGCGATATTCGCGCGGTGCTGCTGTCCGGCAACGGCCCGAGCTTTTGCTCGGGTCTAGACGTCAAGGCGATGTTTGCCGACCCCAAGCGCATGGCGCATGGCTTCGCCGCGTTGCACAGCCCGGTCGCCAACATTTTCCAGCAATGGGGTATGGCCTGGCGCGAGCTACCGGTGCCTGTGATCGCCTGTATCCACGGCAACTGCTTCGGTGCGGGGATTCAGCTCGCGCTGGCGGCCGATATTCGGATTGCCACGCCGGACGCCAAGCTGTCGGTCATGGAGGCCAAGTGGGGTCTGGTGCCCGACATGAGTGGAACGGTCACGCTGCGTGAGCTGCTACCGCTGGATGTTGCCAAGGAGCTGACCTTTACGGGGCGCGTGCTCTCCGGCGAGGCCGCTCACGCGCTGGGGTTGGTGACGCATGTCGACGCTGATCCGCAGGCCCGGGCCGAAGCGCTGGTCGCAGAGATCGTCCAGCGCTCGCCGGACGCCGTCGCCGCCGGGAAGGCCTTGCTGCAAGAAGCTTGGCTGGCCAGTGATGAAGATGCGTTGGCGGCGGAGCGCCGATGGCAGCGCCGGGTGATGGGGCGCAAGAACCAGCGGATCGCCGCCAAGCGCAATACCGAAATGGCTCAGTCCGAACGCGGCGAGGCTTCGACGCCCTATCAGCCGCGCAAACTGGGCTGAGGGAGCCAGCTGCATGAATGAGGTGCACTGCGCGCTCGCATGGCGCAGCGATCAGGCATCCAGCGCGGCATTGCCGGCCACGCTGGATGCCGACTTGGTTCGCTTACTCGGGCGAGACCAACTGGTTCACGACACAGGCCAACGCGTCGATCGTCACGCCAATGACGTCGGTCACCTTGCCGACCGGAGACGGGGCAAAGCAGATGGCCAGATCGGACTGTGTGCTGTCAGCGGCGCCGGCGGTGCTCATGGCGGCCGACAGGGCGGCAGCGGCAATGACCTGTTTCACGATTTTCATCTTCAACATCCTTTTGTTGTTTCATCCAAGAACGTCACCGGGCGACTACCCGGCGTTGGCAGTGCGACCCCAGCCCGGTTCCCAGGGCGGTCCGTTTCCGGATATGGGCGATGCACGGCTGAGCCGGCGAGCAAGGCCCGTGCCACGCCTTAAGGAAATCTTCACATGAGTGCCACGCCCTACCCGCATCTGCTGGAACCCCTGGATCTCGGCTTCACCACCCTGCGTAATCGCGTCCTGATGGGGTCGATGCATACCGGCCTGGAAGACAAGGTCAAAGACTTCCCCAAACTGGCGGCTTATTTTCGTGAGCGCGCCGCAGGCGGCGTCGGGCTAATCGTCACGGGCGGCTTTTCGCCGAACATGGAGGGCTGGTTGTATCCCATGGCCTCCAAACTGTCCTCACGCCGCGAGTTGGGGCGCCACCGTCAGGTCACCGATGCGGTGCATGAGGAGGGCGGCAAGATCTGCCTGCAGTTGCTGCATGCCGGGCGCTACAGCTACCACCCGCTGTCGGTCTCGGCGTCCAGCGCCAAGGCTCCGATCAATCCATTCCGCCCACGGGGACTGTCGACCTGGGGCATCTGGCGTCAGATCAAGGCCTACGCCCGCGCGGCCAAGTTGGCGAAAGAGGCCGGCTACGACGGCGTGGAGATCATGGCCAGCGAAGGCTATTTTCTGAATCAGTTCACCTGCCCCCGCACCAACCAGCGCAAGGATGAATGGGGTGGGCCGGTGGAGAATCGTTGTCGGCTGCCGGTGGAGGTGGTCAAGCATGTCCGCGAGGCGGTCGGCGAGGACTTCATCATCGTCTACCGCCTGTCCATGCTGGACCTGGTCGAGGGCGGCAATACCTGGGACGAGATCGTCTATCAGGGCAAGGCCGTCGAGGCCGCAGGGGCCACGCTGATCAATACGGGCATCGGCTGGCATGAGGCGCGGGTCCCGACCATCGTCACGTCCGTCCCCCGCGCGGCCTTTGTGGATGTCACCCACCGGATGAAGGCCGAGCTGTCGATACCGGTTATCACCACCAACCGCATCAACGACCCGCAGGTCGGTGAGGACATCATCGCCAGTGGCAAGGCCGATATGGTTTCGATGGCGCGGCCGTTGCTGGCCGATGCTGCCTTCGTCAATAAGGCCGCGGCGGGCAAGGCGGATGAAATCAACGTCTGTATCGCCTGCAATCAGGCCTGCCTGGATCACACCTTCCAGCTCAAGCGTGCGAGCTGCCTGGTCAATCCCCGCGCCTGCTACGAGACCGAGCTGAACTTCGAGCCCGTGACCACCGCCAAATCCATCGCCGTGGTGGGCGCTGGCCCCGCCGGGCTGGCGTTTTCAGTCGAGGCGGCCAAACGGGGTCACAAGGTCACCCTGATCGAACGGGCCGAGGAGGTCGGCGGTCAGTTCAACATGGCCAAGCGGATCCCCGGCAAGGAGGAGTTCGATCATTCGCTGCGCTACTTCGAGCGTCAGTTGGAGCTGGCGGGCGTCACGGTGCAACTGGGCACCGAGGCCACGGCAGAGTCCTTGCTGGCCGGCGGGTACGACGAAGTCGTGCTGGCCACAGGCGTCAGCCCACGGGTGCCACAAATTGACGGTATTGATCACGAAAAGGTGCTGATCTACACCGATGTGCTGCGTCACAATGCGCCGGTGGGCAAGACCGTGGCCGTGGTCGGTGCCGGCGGCATCGGTTTCGACGTGTCGGAGTTCCTGGTCCAAGACGAGTCGCCAACCCTGGACCTCAAGGCCTGGCAGGCCGAATGGGGTGTCGACATGACGGTTTCGGCACCGGGTGGCCTGTTGCCGAAACAACCGGAGCCGCCGGCCCGCACCGTGTACCTGCTGCAGCGCAAGGACGAAAAGCTGGGCAAGCGTCTGGGCAAGACCAGCGGCTGGGTGCATCGCACCAGCCTGATCGACAAACAGGTCCAGATGATGGGCAACGTCAGTTACGAGCGCATCGATGATGAGGGCCTGCACCTGGTCGTGGGCGATGAACCCAAGACCCTGGCCGTGGATCATGTCGTGATTTGTGCCGGTCAGGAACCGCTACGGGAGCTGGTGGAGGGCCTGGAAGCCGGCGGAGCCTCGGTGCATCTCATCGGGGGTGCCGATGTGGCAGCCGAGCTGGATGCCAAGCGTGCGATTCGCCAGGCCAGCGAATTGGCTGCGGTGATCTAGGCGCCGGAGGTCAGGCGGTCCCGGTGGGCGGCGGCGGTTTCATGTCGTCCACCGGAATCGCGCCGAGCTCTGGGGTGATCGCCAACTGCTGCCGCAGCTTGTAGGCGGTGGTGGCCGACCACAGGAAAAACGCCACGCCCAGCGAGACCAGATATTCGACCACCAGCCCGGCTGTGATCGGGCGCTCGAACAGCGTACCGAAGGCGCCGCAGTTATCCAGACGTCGACCGTCAAGAAAGGCAAAGCCGACCCAACTGCAGTAAATGACATAGAGGCAGACCAAGCAAAGCGTGGCCAGTGAGGCCTTGCGCCCGCTGAACAGCCAGATGGCCAGCGCGCCCTCGAGTAGTACCAGCGCATAACTCGCCGGAGGGACGGCCCAGTCCGGCATCATTTGATAGCTGGCGACGACTGACACGAAGCCGTTTGGATCAAACAGCTTCGCGACGGCGGAGATGAACAGCAAGCAGCCGAAGAAATACCGTCCAACGTGATTGAACAACGGTTCCCGCATTGTCCCGCCTTCCCCTGGGCTGGTGGCCAGGTCGGTCCTGGCTTCAGCATTGAGTAATATGGTCAGTTGGAACGTTTTTCAAACGCAGGGATGTCATGTCGAAGTTCTTGATCGCCGTTGCCATCGTGATCGGCGTGCTCGGGATCGGTACCTACGCCTATATCGAGACCCACCCGCAGGAAGCCTTGGCCTTGGCCATGAGTGCCGAGCGCGAGCGGTCCATGCTGACCGAGCAGTCGGTGCAGGTGGGCGAAGATCGCTGGCCCTATCTGGAGGGCGGTAGCGGCGATGTCGTGCTGTTGCTGCACGGCTTCGGCGGCGACAAGGACAACTGGACCCGCTTCGCGGGCCATCTGACCCCTGACCACCGCGTCATCGCGCCCGACCTGCCCGGTTTTGGAGACAACGCCCGGCACGAGGATCAGGCCTACGACATCGCGTCGCAGCGCGAGCGGCTTGCGGCCTTCGTGCAGGCCATGGGGCTGGAACGGTTTCATCTAGCCGGTAATTCCATGGGGGGAAATCTCGCGGCGGCCTATGCCCACGCCTATCCCGAGCAGCTGTTGTCGTTGGGCCTGTTCAATGCGGCCGGCGTGGAATCGCCGGTGCCCAGCGATCTGGCTCGCGAGTACGAGGCCACCGGCAAGGTATCGCTCATCCCGCGGACCCGCGAGGAGTACGACCACCTGATGGACATGGTGTTTGTCGACAAGCCCTATGTGCCGCCATTTGCCGTGGACGCGCTGGCCGAGCGGGCTATCGAGAACGCCAATTTTCGTCAGAAGGTCTTTGTCGAGTACCGCCAGAACATGCTGCGCCTGGAGCCGCTGTTGCCCGAGATCCAGACACCGGCCCTGGTGCTCTGGGGCGACACCGATCGGCTGATTCACGTGTCAGCCGCGCGCGTCATGCACGATTTGCTGCCCAACTCCGAATTGGTCGTCATGGAGAACATGGGCCATGTGCCGATGATCGAAGACCCGCGGGCGACCGTGGAGCTCTACGGGCCGTTTATCGATCGGCACACGCCTGCCGGCATGTAGTGATGTCGGAGGCCCTCGCCGCCATCCGTCAGTACCGTCGCCTCGGCGAGCACCTGCACAGCGCCGGCCAGCCAACGGCGGCGCAGCTGGATCAATTGGGTGAGGCCGGAATCGGTTTGGTGATCAATCTGGCGCTGACCGATTCCGACCATGCCGTGCCGGACGAGGCCCAGCGCCTGCAGGCACAGGGCATTGTCTACAGCCATCAACCCATCGATTTTGACGCCCCATCGCGGGCTCATCTCGACCGCCTGGGTCAGACGCTGTCGGCCCACGCTCAGACCAGTACGCTCGTCCACTGCGCCTACAACATGCGGGTGTCAGCCATGCTGTTCATGCATCGGGTTCGGCATCTGCATATCGCACCGGCGGTGGCCCTGCCGGATTTGCTCGCCCTGTGGACCCCAACAGGCCCTTGGCGAGCCTTGATTGATGAGGTGCTGGTCGAGCAGGGGCATTCGCCGTTGCCGCCCAATGGGTAACCCTGTTGTGATTGGATTCGCGCCGCTGGCCGATGCGACGGCCAGCGTGCTGGTGTTGGGTTCCCTGCCCAGCGTGGCGTCCGTGCTGGTGGGGCAGTATTACGGGCATCCGCGCAACGCCTTCTGGCCCATCATGGGGCGCCTGTTCGGGTTCGACGCGACAGCACAGTACAGCGAGCGATGCGCCGCATTGCAGGCGGCAGGCGTCGCGGTCTGGGATGTCGCCGCCCAGGCGCAGCGACCGGGTAGCCTCGACGCCGCCATCCGGGCGCCCACGGTTCAGCCTACCGATCTTGACGGGCTGCTACGTCGCTGCCCAGGCATCGGTCATGTGTTCTTCAACGGTGGTGCAGCCGCCACGCTGTTTCGCCGGCATCATCCGGCCGATACCGACATCCGCCAGCTGCCGGCGACCCGCCTTCCCTCGACCAGTCCGGCCCATGCCAGCCTGCGTTTCGAGCAAAAACTGACTGCCTGGCAAGTCGTGCGAGACAGGGTGCAATCCAGCTGACCAACGGGGGACTGACGGCCGCTCGGTGGCTGTCATCGGCCCTACAATGCGCGCTTTGCTGCCAGGAGCGTCGCCCGTGAGTCCGTTGTCCGCTGTTGCTGCGTTCGGGACGGTCAGATGACCGGTTTGGTCGTGGTGGATCGATTGGCAGACTGGCCGGACCCACCGGCAGAGGTGAGCGTCATCACGGCTGCCGACTATTTGACCGACGACCGCCACGCCGGCGGCGGGCGGCGTCGTGTCTACAATCTTTGTGACTCCTACCGTTATCAGAGCGCCGGTTACTACGTCTCGCTGCTGGCCGGGGCGCGCGGGCACCAGCCGCTACCGGACATCACGACGGTCCAGGATCTCAAGGGGCGTGATGGACCCAGGGTGTTTCGCGCGGAAACCGATGATCTGGTGCAGACCAGCCTGGCGCCGCTGGAGTCGGACAGCTACGAGTTAGACGTGTACTTCGGCCGTTGCCAGGCCAAGCGGCACGCCCGCCTGGCACGGGCCTTGTTCAACCTGTTTCCCGCCCCGCTGCTTCGGGCACGCTTCAAGCGACAGCAGCGTTGGGAGATTATCGGCTTGTCCGCCATTGCCTTGGATGAGGTCGCGCCGGGTCAGCGCGCCTTCATGCAGGCGGCGGCCAGCGATTACTTCGCGGGCAAGCGGCCCACACGCAAGCGGGTCAAGCGCGCGCATTACGATCTGGCGATTCTGCATAACCCGGCAGAGAAAGAGCCTCCGTCGAACCCCAAGGCGCTCAAGCTGTTCCGACACGCGGCTGAAGATCTGGGTTTTGGCGTGGAGATGCTGGAGCGCAGCGACTTCGGCCGGCTGCTGGAATTTGACGCCCTGTTCATCCGCGAGACCACAGCGGTGAATCACCACAGCTATCGCTTTGCGCGCCGCGCCGCGCAGGACGATCTGGTGGTTATCGACGACCCCGACTCCATTCTGCGTTGTACCAACAAGGTCTGGCTGGCACAGCGTATGACGCGGGCGGGTGTGCCCACGCCCCAGACCTTGATCCTGCACCGCGGCAATCTCAAGGACGTGGCGGAGCAGATTGGTTTTCCCTGTGTGCTTAAGCAACCTGACAGCGCGTTCTCGCGCGGTGTGGTCAAGATCGACGACGAAGCCGAGCTCCGTCGTGTGGCCCGTGAGCTGCTGGAGCGTTCCGACCTGCTCGTCGTGCAGGCCTTTGTGCCCACCGAGTACGACTGGCGCATCGGCGTGTTGGGTGGCCAGCCGCTGTACGCCTGTCGCTACTTCATGGCGCCTTCGCATTGGCAGATCATCAAGCGTGATGAGGCGGGCAAACAGGAGGGCGATGCCGAGACGCTGCCGATCGATGCCGTGCCCACGCGGGTGCTGGACGTGGCCATGAAGGCCGCCGCCACAGTCGGTAAGGGCCTGTATGGCGTTGATCTCAAGCAATTCGGCAAACGAGTGGCGCTGATCGAGGTCAACGACAACCCAAGCATTGATGCTGGCGTGGAGGACCAGGTGCTGGGGAATGATCTCTACCGCATCGTCATGCAGCACATGCTGGACCGGCTGGATGAGCGGACGCGTCGGCAGTGAATCATCGGCCGCTGATTCGCTCGGCAATGCCGGCGGACCTACCCGCGCTGGTGGCGCTGGAGGCGGGCTTCGACAGCGACCGCATCTCACCGCGGGCCATGCGTCGCCTGCTGCAGCGGCCCACGGCGCAAATCCGAGTGATTGACCACAGCGGCGGATTGGCCGGGGCATCGATTCTGCTCACCCGTCGCGGCAGCCGGGTCGCCCGCCTGTATTCGCTCGTCGTGGCGCCCTCAGCCCGCGGGCAGGGCCTGGGTGACGCGCTAGTCGATGACGCCATTCAACTGGCCCGGCTGGGTGACTGCGACCGGCTGAGTCTCGAGGTGGCTGCATCAAACACCGCTGCGTGTCGGCTGTATGCCCGCCATGGGTTCATCGAAGCGAAGCGCCTGCCTGGCTACTACGCCGATGGTGGGGATGGGCTGCGGTGGGTGCTAGCGCTTGACCAGGGTGGTGCTCATTAATCGCCAACCGGGCGTCGGGCGTTGGAGATGACCTCTATTTGCCGAGCCGCGAACGGGATCTCATCCAGCAAATCGTCAATCCACTCGCCGTAGGCCGGATGAATGCAGCGTGGTGCCTGCTCCGGGTCATCGCACTGGAGTGCGTCCCTGGTGTGTGCAAGGGCCCGGCGCGCGCGCCAGGCCCTAGCCTGTCCCTCAGGCCTACACCCGCCGGCGTCTGAGGAACGCGCCGAGCAGCGCGAACAGAGTCGCCCACCCCAGTGCACCGCCACTGCCTGTGGGCGGGTTCCGGTCAGCGGGGTCATCGCCCGGTGTGGGGTCGTCATCCGGCGGGGTGTCGGTGAGGTCGGTGACGTTGAACTCGACCACCATGATGGCCACGTCGGTGACGCTGCTGCTCCCCGAATTGACCTCGACCAGACCCACCCAGGTATCGCCGACTTCGAAGTCGGATTCGCTCCATGCGAGGGTGATATCAAAGGGCTCGCCGGCACCCACCGGGCTGGGCGCAGTGGCCGTTAGATTGCCCAGGTCTTCAGCCGGGATCACGGTGGTGGAAAGCGTCACGGCATCAGCACCACTGCCGGTCAGCCAGTTCTGCACCAGAATCCAGTAGGTGCCGGCTTCCGGTGCCACCAGCGTGCATTGTTCCAGGGCGGCTGCCGTTGCGGCGGCGCAGAGTTCCTCACCCTCGTCCGGCAGGCCATCGCCGTTGTTGTCCTTGCCGACGAAGAGGTCCATATCGGCCGACGTGGTTTCGCTGATGCGCGTATCCAGCAGCTTGCCGCCTGGCTCGGGGACGTCAACCAGCACGAAGAATGTGCCCGCTGCGGGGTCCGGATCGTCCGGGCCGCTGTGGGGGCCGTCGTAGGGATCCAGCACCGTCGGGTCCTGGGTCATCGTGCGCTCGGTCGTCAGCCCACGCTGCATGCCCGAGATGGTGGGCGTGAAAGAGGCGATGTCGATCTGCGAGACAAAGTCCTCGATCGTGACGCTGCCCTGGTAGGTGGTGATATCGAAGCTGCGGGTCTCCGGAATCGGGCCGATGCGCACGGCCATGGGCAGGTGTGCGACAGGGATGGCGGCGTCGGCCGGTGTGAAGACCAGATCGGCAAACGCCCAGCGATTGATTTGCAGGCCTTCGACATCGGCGGTGACGGACAGGGTGATGTCCTCACCCGCGCCCAGGCTGAAGCTGGCGGGTTCCACGGTCACGGGCAAGCCGTCGGGCGAGCTCACGGACACGGTCCAGTCGGTTGCCACAGCACCCGTCAGCGTGCGCGTCCAGCTACAGCTGCCCAGGCAGTTGCCATGACCCAGGCTGGGCAGGTTCAGGGTGGTCGGGTCGCCCCCTGCGGCCGGATCGGCAGCGGTGTAGTTGGCCTCGATCTCACTCATCAAAAAGCCTGCACGGGCGGCTTGGGTCAGATCGACCCGACCGGCACCCAGGTCGAGTGCGTCTGCCGGGGTCACGCCGTCTTCTTTCACCAGGCCATCGGTGCCGGTCTTGCCGCGCACCACGTAGGCCGTGGTCATCAGCGCCGATTTGACCTGATCGGGTGTCCAGTCGGGCTGCAGCGCCCGGATCAGCGCGGCGGCACCAGCGGTATGGGGGCTGGACATCGAGGTGCCGCTGATGACGCCGTATTCAGGGGAGGTGGACGGGTTGGTCAGGTCGGTGAGCACGGCGGCCAGTATGTCCACGCCTGGAGCGGTGATGTCGGGCTTGACTAGGCCGGGGGCGGACGGGTTCTGGCCACGCGAGCTGAAGCCGGCCATCACGTCGCCATTCTCGCGGGCCGCAACGGCCGTCGTACCCTCGATCTGGGCGACATGATCGTCGCCCCCATCGGCCAGCCACGCCTTGAGCACCACGCCGTCATCGTAGGTGATGTGCACGCCGGGAATGACATAGCCATCCGCCACCAAGCTGTTGCCATTGGCGGAATCATTGGCCAGCACAAAGCCGCCCGCGCCGCCGGCTTCGACGTTTTCGGCTTTTTCGACACGGGCGTTGATGCCGCGGTCGCAGACCACGATTTCGCCGTTGAATGTGCCCGCGGTGTAGGGCGTCTGGCACAGCGGATCGCCGTAGTCACCGGCATAGACGATGCGGGTTTCGGGCAGGGCGCTGGTCAGGCTTTTGCCGGCGATGTCTGCCGGCGGTGCGGACTGCCCACCGGCCATGCCGATCAGGCGGTTGCCCAGCGAGCGATCATGGGTGGAGGCGGCCACGCTGGTCAGCCAGGGTGCGTCGGCCGGTGAGCCCAGGGTCGCAGCCTTGGGGCCGTCGTTGCCGGCCGAGGTTGCCACGAAGATCCCCGCCGCTTGTGCCGCAAGAAAGCCCAGGGCGCCCGAGTCGCTCCACGGGTCACCGGCTGGCCCACCAATCGAAAAGTTGATGACATCGACTCCATCGGCCACGGCCTGATCGATGGCGGCATCGGTTTCGGGGGTCAGGCAGGTGCCGATGGCCGGGGTGGTGATGCAGCCCTTGTAGGAGATGATGTTGGCATGCGGTGCCACACCGCTGATGCGGCGGTCCAGGTCGATGGTGGGCGCGGTGAGCACGGCATCCACGACATTGCCCGCGGTCGTCGACGCCGTATGGCTGCCGTGGCCATTGTCGTCATGCGGGGTGGTGCCGGTGAAATCCCAGACACCGATCAACTTGTCATTGCAGAACGGCTGGCCGGTGACCGGATCGCAGGCGCCGACATAAGTGGGCAGGCCGGTGATCGGGTCGGTCAGCGGGTTTTCGTGGACGTAACCGTCGACCGGGCCGGTGGCGGCAAACGAGGGGTGGTCGTGGTTCACGCCGGAGTCGATGACACCCACGATAATGCCTTCGCCACGCGTGCCGATACCGTCATGGGTGCCGGTGCCGTCATAGGCGCCGTCCGCACCAATCCAGGCCGGTCCGTTGTCGGTTTGCAGGGTCAGCGCCACGCCAGCTTCGACGCGCCGCACGCCCGGCAAGCTTGCGACCACACGGGCTTCTTCGGGGCTCATCACGGCGGTAAACCCGCTGAGCGCATAGCGAAGCCGACGGCGGATCGTCAGGTCACGTCCTAGCGCCGCCTCGGCTGCGGTGATGAGCGCATCATGCTGCGCATCGAGAAAGCCGAGGTAGGCCACGGCATCGGCTGAATGCACATCTAAACGGCGTTCGCCCCGCAGCCGCGGCGTGGTTGCGACTAGCCCGTCGATATCGCCGGCGTAAAGCGCCAGTGGGTCGGCCTGGTGCAGCACGATGTAGGTATCGCCTGCCGCGCGGTCCTCATAGGCGACTTCGCCCGGCCCGGGCGCCCAGTTCACCATCTGCGCCAGTGCTGCTGGCGCCGTTATCGCACCCAGACCTGCGGCCAAGCAAATGGCCAGATTGCGTGTGACGCGTCGGCGCGCCGAGAGCTGCTTGAGCATCTTGTGTTACCCCCATTGTTCGCAGTGGATCACGGCGGGGCAGGCGCGATTGCGCCTACCACCAAGGTCCGCCGTGCGGCCAGCTCGGTCGAGGTGGTCGACCGGAGAATGTGGGAATAATAAGCCATAGGCGTGCCAAATCAGCCGGCAGCGGCCTGACCGAGGGTGGCAATCTGCGGAGCGGCGGGGGGTGGGGTCTCCAGCGCTGCATCGGTGGGCCCCTTTGGTTAATCTGTAACCACCCGCAGTCGACGGAGCGAGACCAAAATGAGCAAGCGCCCAGCGCACAAGGAACCCATCGTGGTGCGCGAACAACTGGATTTTCAGCTGGACGGCGATGACATCCCCAAGTACTGGATGGCCGGTAACCCGCTGAAATCCCGCGTGTTTGACGCGGTGCAGGCCACCTTCCCCGACGGCGAACGCTACTTCATCAATTCGGTGCGCGCCTTTCGGGATCGCATCGACGACCCGGCTCTGCTGCAGGACGTGAAGGACTTCATGCGCCAGGAAGGCCAGCACGGCATGGTGCATACCCAGTACAACCGGCGCCTGGACCGGCAGGGCATCGTCACCGATGCCTTCACCCGGCATACCCGTCGAGTGGAGCAGGTGCGGCGCAAGCGGTACTCGCCCGAGTACAACCTGGCCATGACCGCCGCACTGGAGCATTTCACCGCCATGATGGCGGACCTGTTCTTCGCCGAAAAATCCATGTTGGCGGACGCCGATGAACGCGTGCGCGCCATGTTTGCCTGGCATGCCATCGAAGAGATGGAGCACAAGGCCGTTGCCTTCGACGTGATGAAGAAGGTTGCCAAGGTGGGCTACGTCAAGCGCTGCGCCGCGATGACGCACGCCACCTTTGCCTTCAGCCTCTACACGCTGATTTCACCCTGGTTCATGCTGCGCATGGACGGCTACAGCCCCGCCGAGGCATTTAAGCTCTACGTCCAGAACACCCCCTGGCTGTTCGGCAAGGTGTTGGGCCGGCTCTTGCCGATGATCGCCCGCTACTACCGCCCCGGCTTTCACCCCGAAGACGTGCCCACCGTGCATAACTACATGGAATGGGTGGAGGCATATCAAGCCCAGGGGCCGCTGGCCGCGGGCGAGGCGATGTACGCGGCAGCGCGGTAGCGCTGCCCCAGCCAGCGTAGTCTCTCTCCCGCAGGTCGCGGCGGACTGACCAGCGGTGTCAATCGACGCTCGGCTGCTTTCGTGCAGGCACGGGGAGCTGTCACGTTGACCGACGGAGGCGATTTCGCATCGCGCGAAGGACGCGCACTTGCATCACAGCAGCGCTTCAGGGGTGAGCGTGGGGCTGATGCCGGGCGGTATCGGGTGCTGCCCCGATGTCGCCTAGTGCAGCCACTGCAGCACGCGCTCGATCAAGTCGTGAGCAGGGGAGAGGGCCACCGTGGCCAGCAGCGCGGCCAGGGCACCGGCAAGTGTCCACAGCCCTAGTTTTTGAACGCGGCCGGCATCGGTGGGTGCAGCGGGGGCCAGCAGGGCTTGGACCCGCAGCTCCAGATCATCTGGGGTTTTCGCGTCGGCAGGCTGGCGGCGTTGTACAGCCAGCAGCGCGCTCGCCATGCTCAGCCGTGTTTGACGACCGGTGTGATCCATTCGCGCTGGAGCTGAATCCGCAAGGAGTTCGCTAGATGTCGCTGTCAGCCGTGCTCGATTCGATAACGGTGACCGTATCCCGAACGCTGTCGAACGTGTCGCGTCTGCGGGCCTGACCTTACTCGACCGTGCGGCGTTCTCAGGTGGCTTGCGCGTGCGGTATCTAGGGGAGGCGCCACTCATCGAAGACAACAGCGCCCGTTCCGATGCCACGACGATCTTCAATGCCCAGCTGTCTTACCAGGCGACGCCAGCCATCACACTGCGGACGGAGGTATTCAACCTGTTCGATGCAAATGACAACGACATCACCTACTTCTACATGTCGCTCCTGCAGGGCGAACCGGCTTCCGGAGTGGATGATTTTCATATTCATCCAGTCGAGCCGCGGTCCGTGCGGCTGGGTATTCGCTGGCGGCTTTGAACGCGCGCACTCGCCGACGGCCGGATAAGCGCGACGCCACCGCTAGCCCGATGAATGCCATCATCGATGTTGGCGCGCCCCTATCGCACTCGATTCGGACGCGGGCTTGGCGCGCCTCGATATTCCTGTAGCCTGACGTCATGCTGCGAATATCACCCTGCAAGTCCGATTAAGCGCCCCCGCGCCGCGGTGGGCCGAGCCCTGCCGTGCACGATGCCCCCGCTAGCGATGCTCGGCAGTCCTATCCAGGGTCATTTCGCAGGCTAAATCACCATGAAGATCGCGCTTATTGGCGACATCTCTCTCAAACGCTGGAAATGTGGCGGCCAGGGCCACTCGGGGTCGCTGCAGCCAGGCATGGCGTCTTGAATCATCCGGGTATCACCTTTGCGGGCGATACGCACGGTTGTTTGGACCACCTGATAGAAGCACCTCCGGACGACATCATCATCCACGTCGGTGACTTTGCGCCCGTGGATCGGCCCGTCTCCGAACTGCTGCCCCCGGGCGTACTCGAGCGTTTCTACTTCATCCCCGGCAACCATGATTACGACAGGCCGGCGTATCGCGAGTGCCTGCTTGAAGATCCAGCGCTGGCCGGGCGTTGTCTGCATGGTTGTGTCTTGCAGATCGGCAAGCTGCGGGTGGCCGGGCTTGGCGGTATTTTTAAGCAGCGGATGTGGTATCCACAAAAGCGTCTGACCGCGCCCGAGTACCCTTCGCCCGAAGACTACATTCGCACCCTGCCCAAGAAAGACCGGCCGGGTGCCGGAAGCTCTAGAAGAATGCGAGGGGCCATCTGGTATTCCATGTGGGCGCAACTGGCGTGCGACCGGGCAGATCTGCTGGTCACGCACGAAGCCCCCACATCTCACGCCCACGGCTTCGCCGGCATTGATGAACTCGCTCGCCGCCTGGGTGCCACCACAGTGGTGCACGGGCATCACCATGTGGACTACGCCGGCACAGTCTGCGGCGGTTCGGTGCGGGTGCTGGGGGTCGGCTTGCGTGGGCTCACGCGATTGGATGGCAGGGTGCTGCGGGCGGGGATGCGTTCGCGCGGTCAGGGGCCGCGGTGATTGAACCGTCGGTGTCCCTGCATGGATGCGGACCAGATCGGATGACCGTGTTCAAAGTGGGCGGAATCTAGGCAGAGGTCACGGGCGCTACGCCGAGATGGTCAGGGATGACCCCCGGCATCCGGCGGCTCGTTACCCTAGTGGGCAAACCATTCGGAGTGTCGTCTGCGATGAAGTAGCTCGAAAGTGCCCGCACGACCTTCCCGTTTCCAGATAGATCCCTCAGGCGTGCCGAAAGGCGTCGTGCCGATTAGTAGTGGTAGCGACAGGAAACTATCGTCAGGATGCTGTCATCCACGGCATAGACCAGTCGGTTTTTCTCATCGATTCGACGAGACCAATAGCCGCTGAGATTCTCACGCAACGGCTCCGGCTTGCCGATCCCTGCGAACGGCTCCCGCATGGTGTCTCGAATCAGTTTGTTGATGCGCCTCAGCGTCTTCTTGTCTTGGGCTTGCCAATACTCGTAGTCAGACCAGGCGGCGGGAGTCCACGCGAGCCTTTCAATCATCTGTCAGCGATTGTTCGACCGCATCGCCGCGTCGATGCTGGGCGATCGATTCCGCCAGATGCGCGGCATTGGCCGGCGAGCCAAGAAGGTGAGCCGTCTCCATGATGCTGTTGAATGTGTCCAGCGACATCACCACAGCGTCAGGCGCGTCACGACGCGAAATGACCGTGTAGTCGGCATCTTCGACGACGGAATCGATGACGCCCTTCAAGCCCTTCCGCGCTTCTGAAAAGTTGACGACTTTCATAATGCAGACTTGTACAGCATATTGTACGAGTTTGATAGAGGGTTCAGCTTGTTGTCAACTCAGGGCTGAGGTCCACTTTGCGCCCGAACCGGACGATCAGAAGTTCGATGAGCTGTGTCCGCAAAGTGCCAAAAGCGGACCTAGCCGATTGCTGCCCCGACGAGGTGAGCACCCTCCATCCGGGCCGCCTTCCGGTCGAAGGTCACGAGGGGTAATTCGCTATCAGCACCGCAAATGCCGAGATGCACGCAGTCGGCGAAACCCGCAGACCCCTTCCGGAAATGCTCAAGCGCACGCTCGATTGCCGGCTCGGACTGGAACACCAGTTCCCGCGTTTCGAGCAGTGCGACGAACGCGCCGAGGATGGCCGACTTCGGCATTTCGTAGACGGAGCGGAGAACCCACTCCAGTTCCAGCACCGCGGTGATCGGGACAAACAGCGTTTCGCCACGGTCCGACTCAGCTTGAACAAGTTTTCTTGCCTGAGCTGCCTGTCGTTCGTCATCTTTGACGAGCAGCCTCACAAGGACATTCGTATCCAGACTCGCCATCAGCTACCGCCGATGTTCATGTGCTCGGCCTTAACCTTCCCCTTCCGCCTGCCGGCGCCCTGCAACATGCCTTCCAGTTCCAGGAGTGACCGATTTTTGGGCCGCATGATGACCGTGCCGTCATCGAGCGTCGTAAACTCCACCCGCTCCCCGGCCTTTAGGGACAGAGACGTCCTCACGTCCACGGGAATGGTGATCTGACCTTTGCTTGTGACGGTTGCTTCTGACATCGCTCATCCCTTACTTGTTTGAGTAAAGTAAGGAGCCGCCTGGCCTCCGTCAACGCA
Source organism: Abyssibacter profundi (assembly GCF_003151135.1). Classification (NCBI taxonomy): domain Bacteria; kingdom Pseudomonadati; phylum Pseudomonadota; class Gammaproteobacteria; order Chromatiales; family Oceanococcaceae; genus Abyssibacter; species Abyssibacter profundi. Next base: position 159,388 of record NZ_QEQK01000007.1, on the reverse strand, counting down.
TGGCAGTGACAGCTATGGGCTGGTGCCGCCGGAACGCAGCCGCCAGATGAACGCTTAAACTTCCATCTGCTCGGCGAGTTGCAGGGCGTCGTCTACCTCGACGCCCATGTTGAACAGGGCTAGATCGCGAATCTTGCCTTCGAGTTCTAGGCGGACGCGGGTCCCCCTATTTCATTGAGCCGCAGCGGCGCTTTCTGGCCGATGAGCTTGTTCTTGTTCCAGGGTTCTACTTGATGAGAGAGCACGACTACGCCTCATTGGTGACTACCTGATGAGTCCGCTCTCCGTCAGAACGGTATGATGAATTCATACAAACATCTGTCAGGAGATCGAACCGTGGCAATGAAAAGAAAGACCATTACCGTGACTGACCAACAAGAGTCGTGGATTCGCAGCCAGATTCAATCCGGCGAATTCGGCAATGACAGCGAATACATCCGAGAGTTAATCCGTCAGGATCGAATGGAAAAGCAGGCACTGGCAGATCTCCGACAAGTACTCGCCCTTGGCGAGGCAAGTGGCGACCCCGTCCCGCTTGATATGGATGCGATCAAGGCGTCTGCGCGCCGCAAAGCGGCACCCTAGATGACTGGCAACAGCCTAAGCGTTTCGCTACGACCGCTGGCGGTTGCCGACTTGGAAGATATATGGCGCCACACGGCCCAATCACGGAATGTCGATCAGGCAGACAACTATCTCGACCAGATTGAGCAGCGACTCGCACTGCTCGCTGAGAATCCACCCCTAGGGACGGATTACTCACACGTTGGTCCTGGTGTGCAGCGCTACCAGGTCGGTCGCCACGGGGTCTTCTATCGCACAGACGAAAACCAGCTGGTCGTCATTCGTGTCATGCACGACCGGATGGATGCACCTCGAAGACTCTCCGACAATGAATAACTACCGTGCTGAGGATCAGGCATTGCTCTTAGTAAGCCGGCGACGGACTGCCCGGTGCCGGTAGCGGACTATTACGTCGTTCAGTTCTCAATCGTCGAAGAAACAGGCACATCGGTTGTTGCCGCGCTGAATCACGTGCAGCGGCGTACCGGGAAGAATGACTCGGGCTCGACGGGGCACGGTGGAGTCACCTGACCTGCGAGGTCTTTTTAGGTGTGCTGAAGCGCGAGCGCAACAACAAGCAGCGGCACCAGAGCCAGGACCAGGCCAGAACCGAAGTTTTTCGCTACATCAAGGCCTTCCGCAGCCTGAGAATGCGCCGTAGGCTCCAAGCTCAGGAACAGAAGTTTTCAGCCTTGTTCAAACCTTCCGTGTAAACGGGTGGTAAACCATTCACCGCTACAAGATTATGACTGATGCCAACCACGCACATGCAGGCGCGCGTTGCAAATACGGGTCGGTGGTGATCCGGTTTACTCATGAGAAGAAACCAAATACGGCCATCCCCTCCGACCTTCTCTACGTCTGCAACCGGTTCCAAGCAGCCGTAATGGCGATAAGTGCACCTCGATGGTCTCGGAACGGGTGCGGAAGGTCGTGAAGATCGATTGGCACATGATTGATGCTCATACTATTGTTCTCTAACTCTATATCGCAGGCATATCCTGAGTGACAGACAAGAAAATTCGCGCGCTGATCGAGCTGGAACTCCAGAAGTCTGATCCCGATTGGGCTTTGATCGAAAACGCTAGCCGCGGTCAGGTCGACAGTAATCCGAGCACGGTTCGCTTCACGGTCGACGCGGGGCATATTCAACGCCTCGGAGCGGAGCTGGTCGGAAAGCAGGACACAGCGCTTTCGGAATTGATCAAGAACGCCTTCGATTCAGACGCTACGTCTGTGACATTGGATTTTAAAGATCAAGATCAAGCCGGGGGGTCTTTAACAATCACCGACAACGGGTCTGGTATGAGCGACGATGTGATCCGATCCAGCTGGATGCGGATTTCAACAGCATCAAAAGTCGATCAGCCATTGTCTCCGATCTTCCGTCGTGTCCGTGCTGGGCGGAAAGGGATTGGTCGTTTTTCGGTGCAACGCTTGGGAAAGAGGCTGCGATTGGAAACCCGGCCGCGCGGAAGCCGAGATGGTTTCCGAGTCTTCTTCAATTGGGATGAGGAATTTCAACCAGGGCGCGATCTACACGATGTGTTCAATCGAATTGAAAGATTCGACAAAGCTCCAGATCACGTCGGCACCACGCTCGAGATCGAGGATCTGAGGGATGCTTGGAACGATAAGGCCATCTCCCGCGTGTGGCGATCAGTACTCCTCCTCCAGCCGCCCTTTCCGATTTCTCGCCGTGCTTCCGACGTTGTGGGTCGCGTGCAGGATCCAGGGTTTGCCGTTGTCATCAATGGCACGTCGCGCGCGGAAAAGAGCGTTCAGTTCTCGATCGATCAATCTTTCCTCTCCCAGGCTATCGCCACAATCACTGCGTCGGTAGACGGCTCGGGCGTCGCAACGGTTCGATTGGTGTCGTCTAAGTTGGGAGTGGATGATGCTCAAACCTTTCCGGAGCAATATCTCTTAACAGGCCCCGTAGAATTTACAACGCATTACTTCATATACAGTTCTAGCACCTTGTCTGGAATGACGCAGAGTGCAGCTGCCGAGATGGGCCGGACCTTCGGTGGCATAAGGATTTACCGGAATGGTTTCCGGGTTCTTCCCTACGGTCAGGCCTCGGATGACTGGCTTCAATTGGATCTCGATGTATCACGCCGCGATCTGCTGGTTCCGGCGAACAATCGAAACTTTTTTGGGCACGTCGAGCTGACAACCGACTGCAACCCTCTCTTTGAGGAGACGAGTAGCCGGGAGGGCTTGCTGGAGAACGAAGCCTTTCATGAACTCCGCAGGTTCGTGCGCAACGCGGTCGAATGGTCGGCGAAGCGGATAGCGGCTACACGAAACCGGAAGCAGGACGCCGGACAAAAGGACTTTGTCGCTCAGCCTCGCCGCCCATCAGAAGTCTTGCAGGGGCTGCTCGATGAGCAGGGAGCGGCCACAAAGGGCGGCGTCTCCGCTGAGGCCTTGGCTGCTGCCGCTGCCGCAGCCTCTGATTACGAGGAAAAAATCGAGAAGGAGCGCGCAGCAGCACTTGAATATGAGGAAATGTTGAGGCTTCTGGCGTCGCTCGGTTTATCGATCAGTGTATTCGGACACGAGGTGAAGGGTGCCGAGACTTCTCTGTCTGCTCGCCTCGCCTTGCTGGCTGATGCTATTGCGGAGGTTGGCGACGTAACTTTGCGACGCCGCCTCGAGCGACAGCAAAGCCAACTCCAAGCAGCATCCGCGAGGCTGTTCGACATCGGAGGATACATCGCCGGACTGATGTCTAGCACCGAGAGCCGTGAGCTGCGTTCACTGTCCGTGCTTGGTGCCCTAAATCGGTTTGCCGATCAGTTCTCGAACTACATGCGCAAGCAACAAGTGGCCTTTCAAATTGACGTCCGACCGTCGACCCTCCGAACGACATTGATGCACGCAAGCGAACTCGACTCTGTTCTCCTAAACTTCCTGACCAATTCGATCAAATCGATGCGGCAGGCTAAGGTCGCAAAGCGTAAGGTCCGTATGGACGCCCGCGCCGATGGCGCGCATGTTGTTATCGGATTTGAAGACAACGGCCTCGGCATCGACGAGAAATCTCGCGCGCGGGTATTCGACGCCTTCTATACGACGACCATGGCGGCCGATGACGATGGTATCGCCGGGCCCGGGACGGGCCTTGGTCTAAGAATTGTGTCAGACATCGCCGCTAGCTACGGGGGGAACGCCGTAGTTGTGGACCCTTCCGCAGGATTCACTTGTCGGTTCGAGTTTCGGATTCTCGCAGAGGCCCCTTCGTCATGACCTATCACGGCGTGTTCGTTGACGACGAGGATGATGTCTTCGCCGAACAACTGTCGACCCACGGTCAGCTTGAGATAGAGTTCCTTGCCGTACAGGAGCCGACAGCCTTGGCCCGCGCAATCCGCGACAAGCAACCGATGTTAGTCGCTCTCGACTATCGGTTGGACGAGGCCCCGGCTGGTCTTCCAGCCGATCAAACCTTCAAGGGCAGCGCCCTGGCGCAACATCTCCGCGATGCCTCAATCGAGGCGCCCGAGCGAGATTTCGCCATCGTTCTGGTATCCGCCGAGGACAAGATACGAACCCTTTTCCAACCAGATCAGACGGCTCACGATTTATTCGACCGCGTCTATGTGAAAGATCAAATTAACGACCAACGCCGCACGGTCAGGCGAGAGTTGCTGAGTCTTTGCGCCGCCTACGATTGCCTTCGCCACAAGCAAGGGCACTATGACCTCGCCGAGCTTATGTCAGCAGAGCCTGATGACCGGCACGCGATCGACATCCAGGCATTGACTCTGCATCTGGCAGAGGCTAAAGCACCGCATCTTGCGGTCAAGCTGATCTTGAACAAATTAATTGATCGGCCAGGCCCGCTTCTCGATCTGGACGATGTCTGTGCCCACTTGGGTGTCAGCCTTGAAAGCGGGTTAAAGCTTGCGGAGGTGCTCGAGTCGCACCGTGCCAATTATCGCGGGCTGTTTGGCGACGCTTGGCCGCGATGGTGGAGTCACCGTGTCGAAGCCTTCGCTTTAGAAGTATTTTCGACTCGCGCGACAGGGTTAGCGGCTTCCGAGCGAGCCCGTCTCCTGACCGAACGGTTCGGGTCGCGCTTCGAGGCGGCTATTTCGCCTTGGAGCGGTTCTGAAGATGAGCTCGTCGCGATAGCGTGTGCTTCATGCCGTCGGGGGATTGAGATGAGGCATTCGGTGGCGGCTTTCGAGGCCGATTTACCAAGGTTCGCAAGACGTCGGCGAATTTGCTGGGACTGTGTCCAAACCGACCGATATCTTCAAGCTGCACCTGCGTTGGTGATCGATGAAATTGATGCAAGTCTTGCGCATGAGGTTCGCGGTAGGGCTCGGCCTGACAACCAAAACCGGGAAGACTGATGCCGATTACAGCGGAGTCAGCAGGTGACGCGCTCTCCGTAGTCGCGAACAAGTTGCTTCACAGCGAAATTGTCGAACCGGAAGGCTATACTGTTTTGTCTCGGATCTCGGGCGAATTGAAGCGGCACAAGAATGCCGTCTCGTGGGTAACCGAAGTTGATCGGGGCGACCCCATTCGTTTCGTCAAACATAAAGACAGGGGTGGCAAGACAATTGCTCCTGCTATCACGGCCAAGAAGATCTGGGTTGACCAGAAAGAGCGAACAACTCCGCCGTTCGCCTCCCTTGATCTGGCGTTGGAGATTGATGACGATCAAGGCAATCCCGTATCACGATGGCACCTTGACCTCGCCAACGTACACGGCGGCGTGGCGCAAAATGGTCCTCTCTTTCACCTTCAGTATGGCGGCCATCACCACGATGCTGGCCATCTCGACCATCCGCTTCGAGTGCCCCGCTGGTGTCATCCGCCGATGGAGCTCGCCTTGCTAAGCGAATTGGTCGCGGCAAACTTCTATGAGGCGAATTGGTTGGATATGCGAGATGATCCGAACTGGTGCCGGGCGATCACGCTGTTTCAAAAGCTCTGCTATAAGCATTATGCTCAGCGACTAACAAGTTCTCTGTCGCAAAGCTCTACGACCACCCTAAACACGATGTGGGCGAGCGCTTGGCGAGACTCTTAGCGACTGGCTGTTCGAGATTGCGGCCGCCGCCGCAGACGGATATCGAGCAGCATCTTCGAGAGGGTTTCGGTCGCACTGTCAGGCAAACCCGGGGCTTTCATGATCAAGGCGTCGGCGGCAGCTGTCGCTTCGTCCCGCCTGCCTGCCCTCAACAAACGATCGATCCTCTCGAAGGCGGTGTTAATCGAGCGTACGGTCAGACCTGCTGGCACTAGCATCCGAATGCGCTCGGCTTCGCGGGGCTCATGCTTCAACACCCCCGATCCATAACGCCGCCCGACCATTTCAGCGGAAACCTGAGCAAATGTCGTCAGCATCGAGACCGCAACCAGTCGCCGACTCAGCTGTGACATGTTCTCCCGGAAATAGACGCGATGGATTGTGTTGGTGTTGGTTAGGCCGTCTGGGTTCAGCACTAGTCTGGGGCCGAAGTGGTGCATGACCGGGAAGAAGGCATCTGGAACCCTGCCGTCGTTGGGCTGCCACCAGATCTTGCGCTTGCGGAAGGTACTTGTTTTCACCCGTGCGGCCTTGTCGAAGGTTTCGTGATACGCGACTAAGGGCGCTGAGCGTTCGTTTCCGGGGCGGCCGACGAGATAACACCGGGCACCGCTACCTGCTAAATTTTCATGATCCGTCGAGGTGTAGGAGACCCCCGGAGCGGCAAGAAACTTGGCTAGGATGGGTGTACAGTCGAGCGCATCAAGGCCAGCATCCTCCACTTCATCTATCGACAGGACGAAGAACTTGTTAGCCCCCGTAACGAGGCCGATCCGTACGTTCGCGATATCGCCGAAGGTGATGCAGTCTTGACGAGCCTCGATCGCGGTCAGTAGCGCACGCTCACGGGTATTGAGGCTCAAAGACGCCGGCCTAGCTTCTTCGATCTGGCAGGCGACTCGCTTTCCACCATCCCACTTGCCGATCATACGGATCAGGTCGGACAAGGTAGTTGCTTCAGCGAGCTGGATCGGTGCTGGGGCTTCAGTCGATCCGTATCCGTCTGCTAGCAGGACAACAGTCTCCTCGTTCGTCCCAGCATCAAGGAAGATACGTTCGCGCAGGACAATTGCCGAGGTACGTTCGAATGAAGAGGCAAGGTACCTCCGGATAGGCTTCGCGTAGTCGGCTTGTAGAAAGGCTCCAGGCAAGACCCACGCCATCCGTCCTTTCGGGGCAAGAAACGATACAGCGTGCGCGATGAAATAGGCCCAAAGGCTTGCGCGACCGCCAATTCCCGCAATCGGCCACTCGCGGTTTGATAAGTTCTTCCGCAAGTTAGTGCCCAAGGCTTGGTAAGGAATGTAGGGTGGGTTGGCGAGAATGCCTGAGAAGCGATCTGGCCAAGGCGCGCCAGGAGACACAGACAAAAAGTCGGATTGGGAAAACCGTATCAGATCGACGGGCGTACCCAGCACGGCGGCCAAATAATCGAACGCTACTGGGTCGATATCGCATCCATAGATCTGGGACTTGGGAGATGCGCAACCTAGCGCCGACAGGCGGTTGCGAGCCGCTTGCAGGAAGCCGCAACCCCCGAAACTTGGTTCGAGCACGGTGTCAGACGCCGAGCGGATGACCCAATTTGACAGGATCTGGCTGAGGGCCACGGGAGTGTAGAACGCGCCCAGCTTACGTCGTTCCTCAAGTAAGCGATCATCTGTTCTGAACGAAGCTGCTCTCAAGACGAATCCCTCACTTCTTTTCTGCCATGGTTGGTTCTCCCGCTTTGGAATGTTAGTTGAGCTAAGTGCATCCAATCTCAATACGCAACTGGCAGTGGGATTACTTCGGGTCACCATAAAGGTGCCATGCTTCGGTAAGCGCCCAGCAATTCCGCCTTTGTCGTAGCCTCGAGTCGCTTGAACCTGACGAGGCCGAAACTGCTCGTGCGTTCGTAGCTAATTGTAGGGTCCCGCAGCGTATCTCGCGAAGCAACCGAATGGTCGCTGTGCGAGTTGCGTAAGCGCCTATAGAGGGGTTTGGGTTCTACCCCGTTTCCACGGACGGTTTGAAAAGGTCTGAAAACTTTCGATCTTGCCTGGCGACTCTGCGCCGCATCCGAGGATTGTGAAATCGCTCGATGTAGTCAAATACGTCGGCCTTGGCGGCATCCAGGCTCGGGTACCTCGCGTGATGGACACGGTCACGCTTGAGCAATCCGAAGAAGCCCTCGCAGGCGGCGTTGTCGCCACAATGGCCAACGGCACTCATTGAGCAGATCAGCGTATTGCGCTTGAGAAATCGTTGGTAATCACCGCTGCGGAATTGGCTGCCGCGGTCCGAATGCAAGATCACAGAGCTGCTGCCTTGCCGCTGCCAGATCGCCATCTCGACCGCTCGCAGCACCATCTGCCGATCCTGACGGTGATGCATCGACCAGCCGATCACCAGCTTGCTGAAGAGATCAATCACAACACACAGGAAGAGCTTTCCTTCGCCGGTCGGGATCTCGGTGATATCCGTGACCCACTTGGCTTCCGGCTCCAGTGCCGTGAAATCACGCTCCAGTAGATTCTCCACACCAGGCTCGGGCAAGCTGGGTTGACCCTTCTGGCCACGCATCTTCTTACGCGGCCGACCCTGCAAGCCATCGGCGGCCATTACGCGAGCGACCCGGTTTAGGCTCGCTGTCTCGCCTTCCTCGACCAGGTCTTCCCACATGCGTGGGGCGCCGATCGCACCTTGGCTGTCCTCGTGCATCTGCCGCATCCGCACCAGCAGACGCTCATTGTCGCGCTGCCGAGCACTCGGCGGGCGATCAACCCAACCGTAATAGCCGCTCGGCGAAACCTGCAGACAGCGGCACATTATGCGGATTGGAAACTCATCGCGACAACGCCAGATCGCCTGATATCTCAGGACGATTCCTTGGCAAAGAACGTTGCCGCTTTTGCTAAAAAATCCCGTTCCTTCTTGACCCGCGCCAGCTCGCGCTTCAGGCGCATCAACTCGGCATCTCGAGCGGATCCGGTACCACCGAATGCCGCCAAACCAGCTGCCTCGGCTTCCCGTCGCCAGCGGGTCAGCAGATTGGCGCCAATCTCAAGCTCACGGGCAACCTGCGCACACGTCACACCCGGCTGATAGGTCTGCTCCACAGCCCCTTGCTTGAACTCTCGACTGAACTTCCTACGCTTCGACATAAACACTCCTTTGGCCCAGTATCAGGCTTCTTGAAAGTGTCCGCGAGAACGGGGTAGAACCCCCAACTGTAAGTGGCGGCATAATGTGGCCGAGTGGCCAGCTTATGAGCCGATCGTCACAGTGCGATATAACTCTTTGAAATATATGGTGGGCCCACCAGGACTTGAACCTGGAACCAACGGATTATGAGTCCGCTGCTCTAACCAATTGAGCTATAGGCCCATCGTGTTGTTGCGGGGTGGTCGCGTTGCACGCCACCCGGTCTGACAAGAAAACGCCCCGGCGGACCGGGGCGTTGATTCTACCCTGTCGGGCGCCTAGTTCTCGTCGAGGAAGCTCTTGAGGTAGGTCGCACGGCTGGGGTGACGCAGTTTGCGCAGGGCCTTGGCTTCGATCTGGCGGATACGCTCGCGTGTCACGTCGAACTGTTTGCCGACTTCTTCCAGCGTGTGGTCGGTGTTCATGTCGATGCCGAAGCGCATGCGCAGCACTTTGGCCTCACGCGGGGTGAGGCTGGCGAGGATTTCGTGCGTGGCTTCGCCCAGTGCTTCGGTGGTGGCCGAGTCCGCCGGTGATTCGGCGTTCTGGTCTTCGATGAAGTCGCCGAGGTGCGAATCTTCGTCGTCACCGATGGGCGTTTCCATTGAGATCGGTTCCTTGGCGATTTTCAGCACCTTACGAACCTTGTCTTCCGGCATCTCCATACGCTCGGCCAGCTCTTCCGGCGTGGGCTCGCGGCCCATTTCCTGCAGCATCTGGCGGGAGATGCGGTTGAGCTTGTTGATCGTTTCGATCATGTGGACCGGGATACGGATGGTCCGGGCCTGGTCGGCAATCGAGCGGGTAATGGCCTGGCGAATCCACCATGTGGCGTAGGTGGAGAACTTGAAGCCGCGGCGGAATTCGAACTTGTCCACGGCCTTCATCAGGCCGATGTTGCCTTCCTGGATCAGGTCCAGGAACTGCAGGCCGCGGTTGGTGTACTTCTTGGCAATCGAGATCACCAGGCGCAGGTTGGCCTCGACCATTTCCTTCTTGGCGCGACGGGCCTTGGCCTCGCCCAGCGACATCTTCTTGTAGATGTCGCGGATCTCGTCGACCGTGAGCATGGTGTCGGCTTCCATCTGGCTCATGCGGGCCATGATGCGATGCAGCTCTTCCACGTGCTGGTTGATGCCCGAGGAGTACTTGCGCTTGGCGCGCACGAGCTTGTCGACCCAGGCCTCGTTGGTGAGGTTGCCGGGGAAGCTGTCGATGAAGGTCTTGCGCGGCATGCCGGCGCGATTCACGCAGATGTCGAGGATCTCGCGCTCTGCGGTGCGGATCTTGTCGATGGCTTCACGCAGGTTGCCGGTCAGCTGGTCCGTGGTGCGCGGCGTGAGTTTGAAGCGCATGAACTCGCGCGCCAGTGTTTCGCGGGCCGCCTGGGTGTCCGGATGGCCGGTGCCCTTGGTTTCCAGCAGTTTGACGACCTTGTCGAAATGGCCTTGCAGGGCTTCGAAGGCGGCGCGGCATTCCTCCGGATCAGGGCCGGTGTCGACCGGCTTCTCGTCCTTCGAATCGTCGTCGTCATCGTCGCCGTCTGACCCGGAATCATCGTCGCTGTTCTTTTCGTCTTCCGGCTCTTCGTTGACCACCGGGTCGCCGGTGTCCGGGTCGACGAAGCCGACCATGAAGTCGGTCAGGCGGCGGTCGCCATCTTCGACCTTCTGCCATTCTTCCAACAGGATGGCGACGGTTTCGGGATGAAAGGCCAGGGCGTACATGGCCTCGGCCAGGCCTTCTTCGATGCGCTTGGCGATGCGAATTTCGCCCTGGCGGTCCAGCAGCTCAACCGTGCCCATCTCGCGCATGTACATACGCACGGGGTCGGTGGTGCGACCGAGTTCCGAATCAAGCGCGGCCAGGGTGGCGGCGGCTTCTTCGGCGGCTTCGTCGTCATCCTCGTCGTCGGTGACGGGGTTGTCCGCCATCATCAACTGATCTTCGTCCGGCGCTTCTTCGTGCACCGTGATGCCCATGTCGGCAATCATGTTGACGATGTCTTCGATCTGCTCGGGGTCGACGATGTCGTCCGGCAGGTGATCGTTGACTTCGGCGTAGGTGAGGTAGCCCTTCTCTTTGCCTCGGGCGATCAGCGCTTTGAGCTGAGATTGCTTCTCGACGGTCATAGGATCCGGTCTTAAAAGTAGGAAGCCGGCGCTAAGACGCCGGCAGAACACGCCATTTTACTGAGCCATTACCAGCTTAGGCAAGGCGCGGCAAGACCTGCCGCCATCGACAAGGGATGCGAGGCCAGCGATCACGCGCGGGCCCAGGCAGGTTGTGCCGGCTTGTAGGCCGGTTGGCTCAGTGCAAAAGCACCTGGACGGTCAGGCCCGTAGACGGCGCAAACTGCGCGTGTCTTCAGGCGACGTCCCAGCGTGTTAAGGCCCGATCGGCATCGAGGGTGTGGACTGCAAGCCACTGCGAATCGTCGTCGCAAAGCCCGGGCGCCCTCACGCGGCCTAGTTAGATAGGGGGTGATTTTCGAAGTTCAAGGGGCGGGGCGAAAAAAATTATCCACGCTGGTAGCCGGCGCGCAGCTCGTCGCGCTCGGCCTGGGTCAGTTCCCGTTCCTGTGCCAGCTGCATCAGGGTTTGGACACGCTGTTTGGCGTTGTCCGCGACGATGCGTTTCAGCACTTCCCGAAAGTCGGCCGCTGCGTCGAAACCCGGTGGAAACGGCGGGCCGGCAAGCACATCGTCCAGCGTGGCCTCGTCCGGTTCGCCGCGCAGGCGTTCGGTGTACTGGGCGGCCGTGAGCTGCGGGTTAGCGGCAAACGCGTGCAGTAGCTGTTCCAGAAACTGCTGACCGGGGTCATCGGCCAGGCGCGGGATCTCGGGCAGCTCGGCGGCCAGGGCCGGTTGTTCCAGCAACGCGCGCGCGGCGCGGCGCAGGCGTGGCGTCAGGGTGGGGGCTTCGAATTCGTCGGCCCCGGCGTCGGGTGTGGGCTCCGGCGCCCGGGGCGGTGGTGGCGGGGCCACGGCGGTCATGTCGTGGATGTCGAAGCCAACAATTTGCGACACCTGTTGCTCCAGCCCCTTGCGGAACGCGCCCGGCGCCAGGGCTTCGAGGTGCGGCGTGGCCAGCGCAACCAATCGGGCGCGGCCGTCGACCGAGGACAGGTCGACCTGCTCGGTCAGCTGGTCCAGGAGGAACTGCGACAGCGGTTCGGCCTCGGCCACACGGGTGTTGAACGCCTCCGGCCCCTCTTTGCGCACCAGCGTGTCGGGATCTTCGCCGTCGGGCAGAAACAGCAGGCGAATTTCGCGGCCGTCGCGCATGGCGGGCAGTGCGCGCTCCACGGCGCGCCAACCGGCCTCGCGGCCCGCCCGGTCGCCGTCAAAACACAGCACGATGCGCGAGGTGGAGCGGAACATCAGATTGATGTGCTCCGTGGTGGTCGCCGTGCCCAGGGTGGCCACCGCGCAGTGAATGCCGAACTGCGACAGCGCGACCACATCCATGTAGCCCTCGACAACCAGCAGGTGTTCCAGCGTCTTGTTGGCCTGGCGGGCCTCGTACAGGCCGTAGAGCTGGTTGCCCTTGTGGAACACCGGGGTTTCGGGCGAGTTCAGATACTTGGGTTTTTCGTCGCCAAAGGCCCGGCCGCCAAAGCCAACGACCCGGCCGCGCAGGTCGTGGATGGGAAAGGTCACGCGATCCCGAAACCGGTCATAGGCACGGCCATCATCCTTGCGGATGGCCAGGCCCGCCTGGGTGGCAATGCGGCTGTCGCCCACGGCGTCGGTAACGGTTTGCCAGGCGTCGGGTGCGTAGCCGATGCCGAAGCGCTTGGCGGTTTGGCCATCAAGCCCCCGGCCCTTGAGGTAGTCGATGGCCTTGGGCGAGCTCCGCAGTGCCCGCGCAAAAATCTGCTGGGCGGTCGTCAATGCCTCCCAGATGCGCGGGTCGATGCGCGGGCCGCTGTCGGCGGCGTCCACCGGCACCTCGACACCCGCCAGCTTGGCCAACTCGTCCACCGCATCGCGAAACTCCAGGCGGTCGTACTCCATCAAGAAGCTGATGGCCGTGCCATGCGCCCCGCAGCCGAAGCAGTGATAGAACTGCTTGGTGGGCGAGACCGTGAAGCTGGGCGATTTTTCGTCGTGGAACGGGCAGCAGGCGGCGTACTCGCTGCCCTGGCGTTTGAGCGGCACGCGGCCGTCGATGAGCTGGACGATATCCGTCCGCGCCAGCAGGTCGTCGAGAAAGTTTTGCGGGATTCGGGCCACGCGGGGGCTCGGCAGTGATGAGGCTAGAGCAGGGCTTCGATGTCCTGGGTCAGCGAGGCCGGCTTGTCGGTGGGGGCGTAGCGCTTCACCACCTCGCCCTGGCCGTCGACCAGAAACTTGGTGAAGTTCCACTTGATGCCTTGTGAGCCCAGCACGCCGGGCTTGGCCTGCTTAAGGTGCTGGTACAGCGGGTGGGCGTTGTCGCCATTGACCTCGATCTTGGCGAACATCGGGAAACTGACGTTATAGGTCAGCGAGCAGAACGACTTGATCTCCTCTTCGTCGCCCGGCTCCTGGTGGCCAAACTGATCGCAGGGAAAGCCCAGAACCGCAAAGCCCTGGTCCTTGTACTGCTGGTAGAGCGCTTCCAGGCCTTCGTACTGCGGCGTGAAGCCACACTTACTCGCGGTGTTGACGATGAGCAGCGGCTGGCCCTTGTAGTCGGCGAGCGACTGCTCCGTGCCGTCAATGGTCTGGGCGGAAAAGTCGTAGATGGACATGGTGGCTCGCAGCGCGAAATGGACCGGCATTCTAGCCTGCCCGGCCCCGTCGGCTTAGATGAGCAGGTGGGTGGGTCCGTCTAGAGCGGTTTGTCCACGCACTGGGCCACCGGCTCGGCATGGCAGTCGCAACGAGCTTCCGCGTCTGATGCGCAACTGACCCTGTGCCATTGGCCATCACACTGAATGCGGCAAGAGCGGGCGGCTTCGGCTGGGGCGGGTAGCCCGCCGGGAGCGGCGTGGATGTCGGGTTGAGCGATGACTAGGTCTTCGCCGTGGCGACGCTCGCAGCCACGCGCCCCCGGCGTGCGGGCACACCGCCAAGGGTCGTCTTTGGTGGTGTCGCTGTTGCCGGGCGATGCGGTCTGCGTGGCGAGGGCGACCGGCTGTTCCGTTGTGGCGGCTGCCGGGGCCGCCGATTCGTTGTCCAGTTCGCCGTCTGCGACATGGGTGGCTCTGCGCAGACCCTCGTCAGGGCTGGGCTGGGGCTGGAAGACGTGGTTCAGGGTTTGCGCCAGTTCCGACGCCGAGCCTAAGGAGACTGGAGTATGCAAGCCGCCGCCCGCGCCGGTGGTGACGCAGGCACTCAGGGCCGCCGCCAGCATTGCAAGGGCGATGTTGCGGCCATGGCGTGTCGTAGAGCTCATGCGCCGATCATGCGATGGGCGATGGGCGGGCTTCAACCTGCGGGTGAGCCGGGTTTGCCCGGTGTCCAGGCCGGTGGATCACTGGCCGGGAAGGATTCGTCGCCGGCTTCATCGGCCAGCGCGTCCTCCTTCGCTTCGTGGTCGGGCGCGTGGCTTTCCGCTGCGTCGTCGGAATCCCGGTTTCGGGTCGACGGGTGCTTGGGGCCAGGTTGGGGCATGCGGTCTCCGGCAGCGTGTGGTGTCTGCTGCAGAAGACCGCGGATGGCCGGTGGTGTTCCGGCGCAGGCTGAATTAGCCCGCCAGGCGGGCTTTAATCTTGGCCGAGAGCGCGGACATGTCGGTGCGGCCGGCGACCTTGGGCTTGAGCTGGCCCATGACCTTGCCCATGTCGCGCATGGATTCGGCGCCGGTGTCGGCCATGGCCTGTTCGATCAGCGCATCGATCTCCGCTTCATCCAGCTGGGCGGGCAGATAAGGCGTCAGCAGTGCGGCTTCGGCGGCTTCCTGATCCGCCAATTCGGGACGATCACCCGCGCGATACTGGGCTTCGGCTTCGCGGCGCTGCTTGACCAGCTTTTCGACGATGGCCACCACGTCGTCGTCGGTGAGCTCGATGCGCTCATCGACTTCACGTTGCTTAATCGCGGCGGTGAGCATGCGGATCGTGGCCAGGCGCTCCTTGTCCTTCTCGCGCATGGCGGTCTTCATGTCGGCAGTGATGCGGTCCTTGAGTGCGGACATGGTGCTTCCTTGTCGTGTTCGGTGGCTTAAAACGAAACTAGCGGCTCGCGGCCGCTAGTCACTTCACGCAATGTAGGCGCTGCCAGCGCCCGGGCGGCCTCTAGTAGAGGCGCGTCCGGCGGGCCGTCTCGCGAGACAGCTTCTTGGCGTGGCGCTTAACCGCAGCGGCCTTCTTACGCTTGCGTTCCTGGCTCGGCTTTTCGAAGAACTCACGCTTCCGTACGTCCGACAGCACTCCGGCCTTCTCGCAGGTGCGCTTGAAACGGCGCAGGGCAACTTCGAAAGGCTCGTTTTCTTTGACGCGTACGGCTGGCATGTTGGGTACAACTCCGAGGCCTGTTAGCCAGGCTAGGTTCAGAAAGGGACGCGGATTCTAATGGCGTGGTTTGCGTTTTTCAACGGCAAATTTACAACGGGCGAATTCCCCGGATAATCCGCCCCCTTCCATTCACTCGGCGAGCTGCCGCCAGGCGGCTTCGTGATCAGCCCAGCCCCGACGCGTGACCACTGTTCTCGGCATCGAAACTTCTTGCGACGAAACCGGCGTTGCGGTCTATGACAGCCAGCGCGGGCTGCTGTCCGAGGCCTTGTTCAGCCAGATCGCCCTGCATGCCGAACATGGGGGCGTGGTACCGGAGCTGGCCTCGCGGGACCACGTGCGTCGGCTGGCCGGGTTGGTGGACGAGGCATTGGCTTCGGCCGGCGTCGAGCAGACAGATTGTATCGCCTACACCGCCGGGCCTGGGCTGATCGGTGCGCTGATGGTTGGTGCGTCCTTCGCCACCGGGTTGGCGACGGCCTGGGGGCGACCGGTGATCCCCATTCATCATATGGAAGGCCATTTGTTGGCCCCGTTGATGACGGGCGAAGCACCGGATTTTCCGTTTGTGGCGCTGCTGGTTTCGGGCGGGCACACGCTGCTGGTCCAGGTCGAGGGGATTGGCCGCTACCGGCTGCTGGGCCAGACGCGCGATGATGCCGTGGGCGAGGCCTTCGACAAGACCGCCAAGCTATTGCAGCTGGATTACCCCGGCGGGCCGGCCGTGGCGCGGCTGGCCGAGCAGGGCGACCCGGCCCGTTTTCGCCTGCCCCGGCCTATGCTCGACAAGCCTGGGTTGGATTTCTCATTCTCCGGGCTCAAGACGGCGGTGTACCTGCTGGCGCAGGATCACCCCGAATCGCCGGCCGACATTGCCCGCGCCTTCGAGGAGGCTGTGGTCGAGACCTTGGCCACGAAATGCCAGCGGGCGCTGGCTCAGGCAGGCTGCGCCGATCTGCTCATTGCCGGCGGCGTGGCGGCCAACACGCGGTTGCGCCAAGCGCTGGCGGCATTGCCGGGCGTTCGGCTGCATACGCCGCCATTGGCCTTGTGCACCGACAATGGCGCCATGATTGCCCACGCTGGCGCGTTGCGCTTGGCCGATGCCATCGAGCAGCCGACCCGCATGCTGGCGCGACCGCGCTGGCCGCTGGATACCCTGGAACCACCCGGACAGTTTGCATGGACCTGATCTACCTGCGCGATCTGCGCATCGAGACCGTCATCGGCATTTTCGACTGGGAGCGCGAAATCAAACAGACGGTCGTCATCGACCTGGAAATGGGGGCCGATATTCGCCGCGCCGCCGAAACCGACGCCATCGAAGACACCTTGGACTACAAGTCGGTGGCCAAGCGCATCATCAGCTTTGTTGGCGAATCAAGCTTCCAACTGGTCGAGACCCTGAGCGATCGCATCGCCCGCATTATCGTCACCGAGTTCGACGTGCCTTACGTCAAAGTGGTCGTGAACAAGCAGGGTGCGGTGCGCGGCTCGCGGGATGTCGGCGTGATTATCGAGCGGCGCACCGAGGACTATGCCAGTGCCTGACGTGTTCGTCGGGGCGGGTAGTAACGACCGCGCCGAACAGCATCTCGCCCAGGGTGTGGCCTTGCTGGAAGACGCGCTGGGGCCTCTGCGCTGCTCGCCGGTTTATCGCAATCCGGCCGTGGGCTTTGATGGCGATGATTTCCTGAACTTTGTCATCGGCCTGCAAACCGATGTGCCGATGGCCGAGTGCATGCGGCGGCTGCGCGCCGTTGAGGACGCCTGCGGGCGCGATCGCTCGGGGCCCAAGTTCAGTCCGCGGACGCTGGACTTCGATCTGCTGATCTACGGTGATTTCGTGTCGACCGATCCGGCAATCGATGTGCCGCGCGAAGAAATTCTTCAGTACCCGTTCGTGCTCAAACCGCTGGCCGACCTGGCGCCAGAGGCCCGACATCCTGTCGTGGGGCGCAGCTATGCCGAGCTTTGGGCGGAGATGGCGGCCGATGTGCCGCCCGGCGCGCTCACACGGGTGAGCTGGTCGCCGCGTTAGCGTTGGCCGGGTGATAGGGCGTCAACCCAGGCGCGCCTGAACCAACGCGGGCAGGCCGTCGAACACGTCGACGGATTGCAGGGTGTCGCGGTGGGCCTCTTCGGTCGCCGCCCCGTGGCCTGTGCGGACCAACACGGGTTGGGCGCCGGCTGTCCGGGCGGCTTCGACATCGCTCCACTCGTCTCCCACCACCGGGATGGTCTGGGCGTCGATCTGCATGCGCCGAGCGATGTCAGCGATGAGCGCTGACTTGCCGGCCTGGCGGTCCTCGGCGTCGGCGTGGGGGTTGAAGGCAATGGCGTCAAAGCGCCCGGCAAACTGCCCCACGGCCTCCTGCATGCGTTGGTGTATGGCGAAGAGCTCGTCATGGGTCATGTCACCCGAGCCGAGCTGGGGTTGGTGGGTGACCACGCAGACGCGCACCCCGCTTTGATTCAGCCGTGCCACGGCTTCCAGGCTGCCCGGTAACGGGCGCCAGTCGGCGGGGCGGCGAACACCGCCATCGACAGGTTCGTTGAGCACGCCATCACGGCCGAGAATGATCAGCTTCATGGTGGCCAGTGTAGCGCGCGATTCAGCCGGAGAGATGCGAGAAGTCGGCGACTTGGCGCAGCAGCGCGTCGAGCTGCGTGAGCAGGCGCAGGCGGTTGCTGCGTACGGCGGCATCGTCGGCCATGACCATCACCTCCTCGAAGAACTGATCCACCGGTGCTTGCAGCGTGGCCAGCTGTTCCAGGGCGGCGGCGTAGTCGCCTTGCGATACAAAGGCGGTGACCTGTTCGGCCAGTCGGCTCATGGTGTCGAACAGGTCGCGTTCGGCATCGGCCTCGAACAGCGGGGTTTCGACGGTCGCCGTATCGGCCCCCGATTTCTTGAGGATATTGCGAACGCGCTTATGCGCAGCAGCCAGGCTGGCGGCTGCCGCCGAGCCCTGAAAGCTTCGCACGGCTTGGCAGCGGTGCTGGATGTCCAGTGGGTCGGCTAGCTCCAGCGCCGTGACGGCGTCGAACACATCCGCCCCCATGCCTTGATCGGCCAGCAGGCCGCGCAGGCGGTCGGCGAAGAACGCCTGCAGGGCATCAGGGGTATCGGATTCGCCATCCACTGGCTGATGCGCCACTGCGGCGGCGAGTGCAATACGCAAATCCAAGGGCTGCTCGGCTTCGAGCAAGATGCGCAGCACGCCCAATGCAGCGCGACGCAAGCCCAGCGGGTCGCGGTCGCCGGTGGGGCGATTGCCCAGTGCGAACTGGCCGGCGAGGGTGTCCAGTTTGTCGGCCAGGGCCAGCACGCGGCCGGCAGGCGTGGCGGGAATGGCGTCGGAGGGGCCGCGCGGCTGGTAGTGCTCGGCAATGGCGCCGGCAACGGCTTCGGGTTCACCGGACTCGCGGGCGTAGTAGCCGCCGACGATGCCTTCGAGCTCGGTGAACTCGAACACCATGTCGGTGACCAGGTCGGCCTTGGCCAGTGCGGCGGCGCGCGTGGCGGTGTCGGAATCCGCGCCCAGGGATTCGGCCAGCGTAGCGGCCAGGGCTTCCAGGCGACGGGTCTTGTCGGCATAGCTGCCGAGTCCTTTCTGGAAGGTGACCTTGTCGAGTCGTTCGCCGAACTGGGCCAGCGACTGCTTGCGGTCCTTCTCCCAGAAGAACAGGGCGTCTTCCAGGCGCGGGCGGACCACGCGTTCGTTGCCCAACACCACCTGCTGGATGTCCAGTGACTCGACATTGGCGACGGTGACGAAGCGGGGGAGTAGCCCCGCCTCGGCATTCCGCACGGGGAAGTAGCGCTGGTGGCTTTCGATGGTCGTGATCAACACCTCTGGCGGCATGGCCATGAAGCGTTCATCAATCTGCCCTGACAGGGCGACAGGCCATTCGACCAGCGCCGTGACCTCATCGACCAGCGCCGCATCCATCTGCGCGATCCCGCCGGCGCGTTCGGCCGTGCGCTTGACCTGCTGGGCGACGATTTTGCGGCGCTCCTCGAAGGAGGCGATGACCTGGTGGTCGAACAAGGTGGTTTCGTAGTCGCCAGCCTGTTCCAGCGCGATCGGCTCGGGGGCGTGGAAGCGATGCGCCGAGGTGAGGCGGTCGGCGGTCAGGCCGAACAGCTCCACCGGGATAACGGTGTGGCCATGCAGGCAGACCATCCACTGCACGGGACGCAGGAAGCCCTCGTCCAGGCTGCCCCAGCGCATGCGCTTGGGCGTGGTCAGCTTGCGGATGGACTCGATGATCAGCGGGGGCAGGATATCCGCCAGTGGCTGGCCGATTTCCTGGCCACGGAACACGTAATACGGGCCCTTGTCCGTTTCGATGGTGTCCAGCGCATCGACTTCGACGCCGCAGGAGCGTGCGAAGCCGGCGACCGCTTTCTCAGGGGCCTTGGTGGCCGGTCCGCGGCGTTCGATATCGCGGTCGGGCTGGCGGTCTGCAACATCGCGAATCAGCACGGCCAGGCGGCGCGGCGTGGCGAAGATGCGGGCCTCGCCGGCCTCCACGCCCAGCTCGGCCAGGCCATCGCTGACGCGTTGGCCCAGCTCCTTGGCCATGGCTTGCAACGGGGCGGGCGGCAGCTCTTCGCAGCCGAGTTCAAACAAGAGATCTGCGTTCATGGGTTCGGGATCGATCAGGCCGCGTCGACGGCTTGTTGCAGCATGGGGAAGCCCAGGGCCTCGCGTGCCTCGTAGTAGACCTTGGCCACATCACGGGCCATGGCGCGTACGCGCAGGATGACGTTCTGCCGTTCGGTCACGGAGATGGCCTTGCGGGCGTCCAGCAGGTTGAACAGGTGGCTGGCCTTGAGCATTTGCTCATAGGCCGGCAGCGGCAGCTTGGCCTCGACCAGCCGGGCGCAGGCCGCTTCGCATTCGGCAAACTGGGTGAACAGGGCATCGGTGTTGGCGTGTTCGAAGTTGTAGGTCGACTGCTCGACCTCGTTCTGGTGGAACACATCGCCGTAGGTCACCGTGCCGTTGGGGGTCTCGGCCCAGACCAAGTCGTAGACCGACTCCACGTCCTGGAGGTACATGGCCAGGCGCTCCAGCCCGTAGGTGATCTCCCCGGCGACGGGCTTGCATTCAATGCCGCCACATTGCTGGAAATAGGTGAACTGCGTGACTTCCATGCCGTTGAGCCAGACTTCCCAGCCCAGGCCCCAGGCGCCCAGCGTCGGCGATTCCCAGTTGTCCTCGACGAAGCGGATGTCATGGACCAGCGGGTCCAGGCCCAGCTCCGCCAGCGAATCCAGATACAGCTGCTGGAAATCGGGCGGCGAGGGCTTCATCAAGACCTGGAACTGGTAGTAGTGCTGCAGCCGGTTGGGGTTGTCGCCGTAACGGCCGTCGGTCGGCCGCCGCGACGGCTGCACATACGCCGTGTTCCACGGTTCGGGGCCGATGGCGCGCAGAAAGGTGGCCCAGTGGAAGGTGCCGGCGCCGACCTCCATGTCCAGTGGCTGGACAATCACGCAGCCGCGAGTTGCCCAGTAGTTCTGAAGGCGTAGGATCAGGTCCTGAAAAGTCAGCCGTTGCATGCGACGAGGCGTTTCATCTGGGTTGGAGAGCGCGCGAGTATACCGGCGTGGCGGTCCGGCTGCGGGTGCGGGGCTTTCGGACCGTTGGCATAAATGCTGCTTTTCCTGCAGCCCGGATGTCGGTCGCAAATGCGCTGGCATTCGCACTTACACAAACATTGTTGGAGAGGGTGGATGAAAGCCGAAGACGTTCTCAAGCTGATCAAGGACGAAGACGTCAAGTTTGTCGACTACCGTTTTGCCGATACGCGCGGCAAGGAACAGCACGTGACCGTGCCGTCGCATACGGTGGATGCGGATGAACTTGAAGGCGGGAAGATGTTCGACGGGTCCTCCATCTCCGGATGGAAGGGCATTAACGAGTCCGACATGATCCTGATGCCGGACACCGAGTCCGCCGTGATGGACCCCTTCTACGAAGAGTCCACGCTGATCATTCGCTGCGACGTGGTCGAGCCGTCCACCATGCAGGGCTATGAGCGTGATCCGCGTTCCCTGGCCAAGCGTGCCGAGGCTTACCTGAAGTCCACCGGCATCGGCGACACCGCCTTCTTCGGTCCGGAAAACGAGTTCTTCGTCTTTGAAGACGTGAAGTACGGCGCCGACATGAAGGGTGCTTTCTATTCCATCGATTCCGAAGAGGCCAGCTGGAACTCCGGCAAGGTCTACGAAGACGGCAACCTGGGCCATCGCCCGGGCGTCAAGGGTGGTTACTTCCCGGTCCCGCCGGTCGATTCCCTGCAGGACATCCGCTCGGCCATGTGCCTGGCGCTGGAAGACATGGGCATCCCGACCGAAGTGCATCACCATGAGGTGGCCACGGCCGGTCAGTGCGAAATCGGCGTCAAGTTCAACACCCTGGTCAAGAAGGCCGACGAGGTGCTGACGCTCAAGTACGCCGTACAGAACGTGGCTTACGCCTACGGCAAGACCGCCACCTTCATGCCCAAGCCGCTGGTCGGCGACAACGGCAACGGAATGCACGTGCACCAGTCCATCTCCAAGGACGGCGTGAACCTGTTCTCCGGTGACGGCGTAGGCGGGCTGTCCGAAACCGCGCTGTACTACATCGGCGGCATCATCAAGCACGCCAAGGCGATCAACGCCTTCGCAAACGCCTCGACCAACAGCTACAAGCGCCTGGTCAAGGGCTTTGAAGCCCCGACGCTGCTGGCCTACTCGGCCCGTAACCGGTCGGCTTCGATCCGTATCCCGTACATCGCCAACCCGAAGGGCCGCCGGATCGAGGTGCGCTTCCCGGATTCCACCGCCAACCCGTACTTCGCCTTTGCCGCGATGCTGATGGCTGGCCTGGACGGCATCCAGAATAAGATCCACCCCGGCGACCCGATGGACAAGGATCTCTACGACCTGCCGCCGGAAGAGGAAAAGGCGATTCCGCAGGTGGCCTACAGCCTGGAGCAGGCGCTGGACGCGCTGGACAAGGATCGCGAGTTCCTGAAGGCCGGTGGCGTGTTTACCGACGATCTCATCGACGGTTACATTGAGCTGAAGAGCGAAGAGGTCTCGCTGATGAAGATGACCACGCATCCGGTCGAGTTCCAGATGTACTACTCGCTGTAAATCGGTCTCCTCACCGGTCGGGCCTGATGGATTGCCCGGCCGGTGTTTTTGAGACTTCAGGCCGGATTGAGTCCGGTCGTGTCCGCGATGCGGGCACAGCCAACAGGCCCCGGCATTGGACCGGGGCCTGTTCGTTTCAGCGCCACGAAACCGTGGCCGCCGTGGTCTGGCGGGGCGGCGTATGATCAGGCGCGGGGCACTCCACCGGGCCAAACAGGTCGAAGCAATATGACCAAGTACATCGTGTTCTTGTGCTGGCTGGGCGCGCTGCCCGGGCTGGTCGCAGCCGGCGAAATCTATCGCTATGTCGATGAGCAGGGGCGTGTGCACTACACGGATGAGCCGCCGCCGCAGTACGAGCGCAAGGCCGAGGCGCTGACTCTGGACGGCGTGCAGACCTATGAAGGTCGCCGCCTGCAGACCCAGCCGCGGGCGCCCCGGCGCGAGTCAGATGACCGCGGCGAGGTTGGTTACGAGCGCGTGCAGCTGATGCGTCCCGCATCGGAGCAGACCATTCGTGACCCCAGCCACACGCTCACCGTGTCGGTGCAAGTCGCCCCGCCGCTGCGCACCAAGTTGGGTCATCGCCTGCAGTATTTTCTCGATGGCCAGCCGGCTGGGGCACCGACCACGTCAACCAGCCGGACGCTGACCGAGGTTTACCGAGGAACACACACGGTGCAGGTGGTTGTGGTCGATGGATCGGGGCGGCAGTTGGCACAGACGGAACGCCGCACCGTGTTCATGAAGCCCCCGTCGGTGAACTGACGCCGCCCCTGCGGGTGCAGAGATCGATGGTGAGGCGCACTGTTATGGTGCGCACTGTGGGGTCGGCTATGGCCTGTTCATTGCTTGGGAGTCTGCATGTTGTCTCGTGGTGCAACGTCTCCAAAACTCGGCACGGTCCTCGATGGCCTGAGCACGGCCATCGTCTGCCTGGACGAGGCGCTTAACGTCGTTTATCTCAACGCGGCGGCTGAAATGCTGTTCGCGACCGGCGCCCGGCATGTGTTGGGCGAGCCGGTGAGTCGCGGGGTTCCGCTGATTGCGCCACTGGAGTCCCGCTGCCGCGAGGTGCTGGAACTGGGGGCACCGATGATCGAGCGCGAGATCTCCCTGCGACGCAGCGGCGAGGACGCGATCATCGTCGATTGCACGTTCTCGCCCCAGGCGGACTCGAAGCGTCGCCCATTGTTGTTGTTGGAATTCTTCCGCCTCGATCGGCACATGCGCATCACCCGGGATGAGCAAACCCTGGCGCATCAGAAGCTCAATCGTGAAATCGTCCGCGGGCTGGCGCATGAGATCAAGAATCCGCTCGGCGGGTTGCGCGGCGCCGCGCAGCTGCTGGAGCGCGAGCTGCCCGATCAAAGCCTGGCGGAGTTCACGCGGATCATCATTCGCGAGGCTGACCGGCTGCAGCGGCTTGTGGATCAAATGTTGGGTCCGTCACGGCGGCCGCATCCCACGGAACTCAATATTCACGAGGTGCTGGAGCATGTGCGCCAACTCGTGGAGATCGACGGGTTCAGCGATATCGACATCGTTCGCGATTACGACCCCAGCCTGCCGGATGTCTATGGCGATCGGGAGCAGCTGATCCAGGTGTTCCTGAACATTCTGCGCAATGCGGTGCAGGCGTTGGCTGCCACCGCGGTGCGCTGCGGCACCATTCACATTCGTTCGCGTGCGCGACGCCAGTTCACGATCGGGGCCACGCGTCATCGCCTGGTCGCACAAGTGGATGTCGAGGACAACGGCCCGGGCATCGACCGCGACATGCAGGACAAGATTTTCTACCCCCTGGTGACCTCCCGCGCCGATGGCACGGGACTTGGCCTGTCAATTGCTCAGTACCTGGTCCAGAACCACGGGGGATTCATCGAATGCAACAGTCGGCGGGGTCGCACGGTGTTTTCCGTGTATCTCCCGATATCGCCGGAGGGCCGCAACACGTGAAGGCATGGATCGTCGACGATGACGAATCAATTCGCTGGGTGCTGCAGCGCGCACTGGGCGCGCATGACGTGGACGTCAAGAGCTTCCCGGGCGGTGTGGAGATGTTGGATGAGCTGGAGAGCGACATGCCTGACGTGTTGCTCACCGACATCCGCATGCCGGGTATCGATGGCTTGAAGCTGCTGGAGCGGGTCAAGGCACAGGCGCCGGATCTGCCCATCATCATCATGACCGCGCATTCGGACCTGGACAGCGCCGTGGCGGCGTATCGCAAGGGGGCATTCGAGTACCTGCCCAAGCCCTTTGACGTTGATGATGCCGTCGAGCTGGTGCAGCGCGCGGCCCGCATTGCAGGTGATGCGCAGGAAAACGGCCTGGATGCCCAGCAACGCGATGCCATCATCGTGGGTGAGGCGCCGGCCATGCAGGAGGTATTTCGCGCCATCGGAAGGCTGGCGCGTTCGCAGATCACGGTGATGATTACGGGCGAGTCCGGCACCGGTAAGGAGTTGGTTGCGCGCGCCTTGCATGAACATAGCCCCCGTGCCGGCAAGCCGTTCATCGCGGTCAACACGGCGGCCATCCCCAAGGATTTGATGGAGTCCGAGTTTTTCGGGCACGAAAAGGGTGCATTTACCGGTGCAACCGCGCTCCGCCGTGGTCGGTTTGAACAGGCGCATGGCGGCACCCTGTTCCTCGATGAAATCGGGGATATGCCGGCCGACCTGCAGACGCGCTTGTTGCGCGTGTTGTCGGACGGGCAGTTCTACCGTGTCGGCGGTCATGTGCCGGTGCAGGTGGACGTGCGAGTCATCGCGGCCACCAACCAGGAGCTGGAGTCGGCCGTCGAAGAGGGGCGTTTCCGCGAGGACCTGTACCACCGGCTCAATGTCATCCGGGTCCGTATCCCACCGTTGCGCGAACGCAAGTCCGACCTACCGCTCCTGATGACGCATTTCATGGCCCGCGCCGCGCGTGAGCTGGATGTCGAGCCCAAGAGAATTCTCAGCGACGCCATGCATCGACTGCAGGCCTTCGATTGGCCGGGCAATGTGCGACAAGCCGAGAACGTGTGCCGCTGGATGACGGTCATGGCCCCGGGTCAGGATATTCACGCCGATGACCTGCCGCCGGAAGTATTGGGCGGCGATGTGCCACCACCGCCGACAGACGCGGCTGCGCCGACCGTTGGGGACGCACCGGCAGTGGCTGGGTCAGGCCATTGGGATGATCAGCTGGCGCAGTGGGCACGGCAGCGGCTGGCCGATGGTTCGACAGGCGTGGCCCAGGCAGCCATGGCGCAGGTCGAGCAAACGCTGATGGATGTCGCGCTGGAGCATAGTCACGGCCACAAGCAGGAGGCGGCCCGCCTGCTGGGCTGGGGGCGCAATACGCTCACGCGCAAACTGAAGGAACACGGTCGACCGGAGTAACTGGCCGGGCGTCGGCGCGGGTTCAGCCCAGTGTCGTATCCAGGAACATCATCACCACCATGCCGGTCATGAGCGCGAAGGTGGCTGGCGTCTCGAATCCACGCCGATGGGTTTCGGGAATGATCTCGTCGCTGATGATGTAGAGCATCGCGCCGGCGGCTGCTCCCAGCACGGCTGGCAGGGCCAGTTCTGCCAGGCTTCCCGCCGCGGCGCCGATGAGGCCGCCAAGGGGTTCGGCGGCGCCGGTCAGTGCGCCCCAGCCGAACGCGGCTTTGCGCGAGTAACCAATCGCCAGCAGGGACACCGCAACGGCCAGACCTTCGGGAATGTTCTGCAGGCCGATGCCCACGGCCAGCCCGGCGCCATTGCCGGGGTCGCCAGTGGCAAATCCGACACCCACCGCCATACCCTCCGGCAGGTTGTGCAGGGTGATCGCGATGATGAACAGCCAGATCCGTTTTAGCTGCACCTGGTCCGGTCCCTCCCGTCCCAGCACAAAGTGCTCGTGCGGCAGGTGTTCGTGCAGCAGCCAAAGCCCGATGGCACCCAGCATGACGCCTCCAATCACGATGAGCGCTGCCAGGACCTCGTGATCGAGGCGGGCGTTGGCGATGTCCAGGCCAGGCAGTATCAATGAGAAGAAGGAGGCGGCCAGCATGATGCCGGCGGCGGCACTTAGCAGCATGTCCTCAAGCTTGGGCGACAGCCGCTGGATGGCGAACACGCCCGCCGCGCCCACGGCCGTGCAGGCTCCGGCGGCGGTGCTGCCCAGTAAACCGAGCCAGAATGGGCTGGTGATCAGCGCGTCAGACATGGGCGCGCCGCGTTGATGGTCCGGACCTGGGCTGGGATGCTGGCATTCAGCGAGTGTGCCGGCGGCACCGCCGGGTTGTCGATGGGTGCATCAGTCCTCGCCTTCGATTGGCTGCGGATTTGGGCGCACGGGCGTGGTCGGCCGTGCCGGAGGTCCCAGCGGGCCTTGGTCCAGCGCAAAGAGTTGAACATTGGCGACCAGGACCCGTTCTGCCGGGGTGGACTCGGCCACGATGGACCGCAACTGGCGGAAGTACCCCAGATGCAAGCGCCGCAGGCGTTCGACATCGCGCTCGGAGACGGAGAAAACGTTGTAGGAGAACAACCCATCGGAGTCCGCGCTGAGTTGGTCCAGGGCTGTCTGCGCCCAGAATTGCTTGTTGCGCACGCCCAAGGCGCGGTCGCGTCGGGTATCGAGGGCCTCGCTGCCCGATAACTGCCACCGCCGACCGTCCCAGCTGATCTGTCCACCGGCTTCGAGTGCCGTGAGGCAATCGGCCTCGACCTGCGGTGGCAGTCCGATGCGCTTGGCGATCCAGCCCGGCTCATGAACAGGCAGGCGCTGGTAGGCCTGTAGTTCGATGACGCGCAGCACAGCCTGTGTCCAGGGCAGGGCATAGGCAGCGCGGCGTTGCGCCTCCAGCCGGGACCAGGCCGGCCCCACGCTGGGTAGCGATTGAATCGGAGCCGCCGCGGCCAGCCAATCCAGTAGCCGCAGACTCAGGGCATCGATCAGTGCCAAGAAGGTCGGCAGCCGCGGTTGGGTTTGCCCGGACAAGGCGCGGGATACGGCGAAACGGCTGAGCCCGGCTCGTGTGGCGATGTCATCGATGGGCGTGCGGCCACGCAGGTCATTCAGCGCCGCGACCACGCCAGCGGGGGTATCGGGAGCAATGTGATCCAACCAGCCGGGCCTTGCGCCGTAGAACGATTCCCAGATACGCACAGCGGAACGCTCGCCCAGGCCTGCGGCACGCAGCGCCTCGGCGGCGGTCGGAAAGCGTCGGCCTGCCTCCCAGGCGTAGACCACGTTGCTGCGATAACCCAACCGCCGGGACTGAGCCGGTTGGGAGCGTTGGCCGCGCCAACTGCGCAGCAACTCGCGGCTGATGGCATGTAGATCGTAATCGTCGCTCATCTAGCAAATATGCACAGAAAAACGCGTATCCGCCACATGAAACGTGCATTAAAGCTGTAGCTCGTTACGCGGATTGGGCGAATAATGAAGGTCGAAGAATCGACCGAGCCTGTCCGATGCCGCACCGTCTGTTTCGTCATTTAATGCTTGCGCATGCCGTGATCGCCTCGCTGGTATTGGGCGCTTGCGCGGGTGGTCAGTCGGGCAGCGAAAGCCCGGTCGGGACAGGCGAAGAGCCACCGGCCACGGACGCCGGGCTGGCGGGCTGTGTGGAGGCCAGTCGCCACGCCATCGGGCGCGATGAGCCGACCACGCTCGGTTTCACGGCGCAGGACATGCTGGACTTGGCCGCGGGCAGTCAGCGGGCGACATTGGATTTCTCCACCTCCACGCAACCCGGCGACACCAGCGGTTTGACCGTGACGGTGTCTGATCTCGGCGAGGTCGCGGAGTTTGTCGATGCGTCGCCGGGTGAATCCTCGCCCGGCGCCGGCTGCCCGGATTTCGTCGTGCTGACCGTGCAGCTGGAGCTGACCAGCGACGACGGTCGGTTCGATGAAACCCTGACCGCACCGCTGGTGGCCTTCCAGGCCAGCGAAGCCGGCGCCATCGTCGAAGTGGACGCCGATGCGCTGGCGGGTAGCTACGACTATGCCAGCGCCGATCCGGAGACCTACGCGTCACGAGTGGTGATCTTCAACGCGAGTTTTGTTGCCGATGGCACCACGGGCCGGGTCAGCGGCACCGGCACGCGGATGGATGGCACCGAACACACGGTCACCATCGCACACTGGGGACAGGCTTCAGCAGGAGGAGCTCGATGAACAAGCAACAACTTTGTGTGGCCGTACTGGCCGGCGCCACGATCGGATTGACAGGCTGCGGCGGCAGCGGCGGTGGGAGCTCGGCGCTTAGCCGCCTGATTGCCCAGCGCACGCCGGCTGATGATCTCAAGATTCGCCCGGCCGCAGACTGTGACGACTGGCGGGCCTTTGCTGCCGAAAGCTTTGTGGAGCAATCGATTAGTCCGGTGTACGCCTTCGCGGCCGATGGCGATGTGGCGACACCGGGGGCCGCGGAAGATGTTGCGGCCGGCGCGCCCGAGTTCACCGAAACGAACACCCAGGAGGCCGGTGTCGACGAGGCCGATCTGCTGGAGACGGATAGCGCGCGAGGCCTGTTGTTCGCCGGCCATCGACCCTCGGCCAGTGTGCGGATATTCGATGCGGTGCCGGCTGGATCCACGGCCCAGGTCGGGCGCATTGATCTGGCGGGCGTTGATGGCCTGTATGGCATGTATCTCGACACCGAGCGCCAACGTTTGACGACGATTGCGCGGAGTCAGCAGGGGACGCAAGTCGACTTTTTCGATGTATCGGATCCAGGGAATCCGGTGCAGCTGAATCGATACCGGATCGACGGCTATTACCTCAGCTCCAGGCGCATCGACGATCGCCTGCATCTAATCGCCAGCCACTACTTCAATGGGCTGGACGGCTTGTACGGGCAGTCTGCCTATACCGACCGCGTCAACGCCTGGTTTGATGCCCAGGCCGAGGGCGATACGGAGCGCGCGGACGCGATTCGTGAGCAACTGGTGACACTGGCCTTGGACGCCGCCAACACCGCGCCGCTGTCCACGCTGGTTCCAAACCGGGCCAGCGGCGTGGGTGCCAGTGCTGTGCCCCTGGACTGCGCTGCGATCTATAAGCCGGACGTCCCCACGGCGATGGCGACGCTCTCCATTACCAGCGTGAATACGGATGGCAGCAATGCCTCTACGATCGCCTCGGTGAACAACGCCTGGGAGGTCTACGCCTCAGCCGACAACCTCTATCTGGCACAGACCAGCAATGGCTGGTTTTTTGCGCCGTTCCAGGTGGATCAGACGGCGGTTTATCGATTCGAGGTCAGCGAGGACGGTCCGGCCGTGCCGCGTGGCTCTGGTGTGGTCGACGGCTGGCTGCTCAATCGGTTTTCCATGAGCGAACATGACGGCCATCTGCGCCTGGCGACATCCCGACAGGACAGCTGCCAGAGCACGAATCCAGACACGGCCTGTCCTGCGGTGATGACCCCGACGAACGATGTCACGGTGCTACGACTGGACGACGACGCCCTGACCCAGGTCGGAAACGTCACCGGATTTGGGAATAACGAGCGTGTGTTTTCCGCCCGCTTTGTCGGGGATGTGGGCTATGTGGTGACCTTTGAGCAAATCGACCCCCTATTTACCTTCGATTTGTCCGATCCCACCGATCCGACGCTATTGGGTGAGGTGGAGATCCCCGGCTTTTCTTCCTACATCTATCCGCTGTCGGAGGATCATTTGTTGACCATCGGGCGCGCGGGTGGCGAAGGCGGGGTCGGCACCGGCAATGCCTTCCAGTTGCAGATCTTCGATGTCTCCGATCTAACCCAGCCGGCCCGGATCGCCGCTGCGACCCCGACCATCGAACCGGATGACTGGGCGTACTCGCTGGCCGAGCACGAGCCGCTGGCCTTCACCTACGCGCCGTCAACGGATACGGCCGGCCTGTTGAGCATACCGGCGCAGATCGGATCACCATCGGAATCGCGTGCATTTTCGGGCTTCATGACCTGGCGTATCGACACCGCCGGGCTGATCGAGGAAGCCCTGCGGATCGACCACAAACAAACCGGTGGTGGCGACAGCTGCCCGCCCACTGCCGAGGGCGGTGAGGGTGGTTGCACGAGTTTTGCCCCGGTGTTCTACAACCAGCCACTGCGCTCGGCGATCGCGACAGGCCTGTTGCAACAGACGGTGTACACCCTCTCCGACGCGTTTCTTGTCGTGACTGACGCCGATGCGGGCAGCGAGTTGGCGCGAATCGAACTCGAATGATCTGGCAACAAAAAGCCCACCCACCGGTACCGGTGGGCGGGCTTTTGTGGATGTGACGCCTTTGCGGATCACACCCGACATGGGGGGCACAAAGGCCGCCCCCACGGGAGTGCAGACTAGCCGTCGACTACTTCCGTAGACGCTATCGCGGGCTGCGCATCGTCTGCCATGGCATAGCGATTGGCGCGCCGGAAGGTGCCCATGTCATTGAAGCGCACACCGTTTTCGCGCATGACCGCATGGGCACGCTTGGCCGTGGCCTGACGGATGTAGAACGGCTCCTTCACGACAAAGTGATGGATGGCGTGGGTCGACCCGAAGTTGAAGCAGAACAGCTGCATCGGCGCCAACCACCAGGCGTTGAGGACTTGGGTCTGCTGGATGATATTGCGCGCTTCGACGTCACCGTAGTAGTGCATGTTCGAGCTGATGAAATGCAGGCAGAACGTGCGCAGCATGTTCGGGCCCATGTAGACCACGGCGGCGGTGTTCAGCCCGGCGATGAAGGTTTCCATGCCGCTGGACAGCGGGATGCCGGAGCCGAACAGCAGGGCGATGCCATTGGCCAGATGGAACAGCACGAAACCGTGCCAGAACGCGTAATGGATGAGGCCCAGCGGGAAATAGCCGCGACGCTGTTCGTGCGCCAGCTGCTTGAGTTCTTCTTCTGATTGCGGGTTCTGGGCGATCACAAAGGCGCGCGCGGCTTTGTAGATGGTCTTTGGCCGCAGGTACACCGCCAGCATGTTGTCGCCGGTCATGATCAGGCGGCGCAAACCCCAGCGTTCGCCATTGGTGATGCCGCGCTCTTCGATGTCCGATTCCGTGCCCGAGAACTTGTGGTGATGCAGGTGCATGCGCTTGCGCACCCAGGGGCTGATCGTGCTCGGCCGCGTAATCCAGCACAGCGCCATCATCAGGTTGTAGGCGCGCGGGCTGTTTCGGAAGTAGAGTTGATGGATCAGATCGTGCTCCAGTTCATGAATGAACGAGAGGAACACGGCGGTCAGGGGGACGCAGACATACCAGGGAATCACATCGGCCACGTAGGCCCAGCCGCTGGCCACGGCACCGGCAATCGACAGGGCCATGATCAGCGCGCCGATGGCGTCCTGATGGCGCAACCAGCTGTGGCGTGCGCGCACGTCGTCGGACGCGGCGCTAATCGCGGCGCGGATGGTTTGGATGCGGCTTCGATCCAGGTCGGATATCGCTTGTCTGCTCATGAGAGTCTCCAGAATGTCTGGAGGCAGTATCGGCATGGCCGGTCTCCGTCGCAGGGCCGAATCCGCCAATCGCATGACCGGATGCGCCAAACCAGGGCCATGCGGTCATCTTGTGGCCACCGCGTACCATGAACTCCGCAGATGAACTGACCACGCTGGCCAGTTGGGCGCGTGCGATTCGCGCGGCCTTGGTGCAGGCCGAGATCGACTGGCAACCGCTGTTTGACCAGGCGGGGATTGCTCCCGAGGCATTGGCCGATCCCGAGGCGCGGATTCCGCTCAGCCACACGACCCGACTGTGGGAGGCCGTGGTGGCGGCGACCGGAGATGATGCCTTCGGCCTGCGCGTGGCGCGGCATGTCAATCAGACCACCTTCCATGCCCTGACCGTCACCACGCTGGTCAGCGACACCCTGCTCGACGCCATGGAGCGCACCGTGCGTTACAGCCGCGTTGTGACCGACGCGGCCGGGACATCGGTTGGTGGCGATGCCACCCAATGCTGGATGGACCTGGGCCACCTGCCGGTGGAACCGCCGCCGGCCTGGCAGGCCATCGACGCGTTCGCCGCGATCTTCGTCCGCACCGCGCGGGCGCTGGTGGGGCCGGAGTGTCTGCCGGTGCGCGCCGTATTCGCCCGGCCGCAGCCCCGGAATCTGGTGGCCTTCGAGCAGGTGTTCCGCTGCCCGCTCACGTTTGCCGGGCCGCATACCCGCATCGTCTTCGACCGGGCCAGTGCGGAAATGCCGCTGGAAACGGCCAACCCCGCCCTGCGTGCGGTCAACGAAGCCCTGTTGGACGACATGCTGCGCAGCCGGACCCGGGACGATCTGGCATCGCAGGTCCGAGATGCCATCTCCCGGTTGCTGCCTGGCGGTCGCTGTACCCAGCAGGCGGTGGCGGAGGCCTTGCATTTGAGCCTGCGCAGCCTCCAGCGCAAGCTGGCCGAACAACACACCAGCTTTCGCGAGCAGCTGGAACGCACGCGCCGCGAGCTGGCGGATCGCCACTTGCGGGCCGGTCAGGTGTCGGTGACCGAAGTGGCCTATCTGGTCGGGTTTTCGGACGCGAGCAGCTTCGCGCGCGCCTACAAGCGCTGGACCGGGCAGGCGCCCAGCGACGTGGCTGGGCATGATGCCGGCGGTCAACGCTCGTGAGCCAGGCCCCGGCGGTGCTATCGTGCGCGCCTGAATTGCGCCAAGCCAACAACGATTTAATGATTCCGGTTCCGACCAAGCTCACCCTGCATCGCGCCTCCCGCGTGCTGGATGTGATCTACGAAGACGGCCAGACCTATCAGGTACCTGCCGAACTGATGCGTGTGTATTCGCCGTCGGCGGAGGTCAAAGGCCATGGGCCGGGCCAGGAGAAGCTGGTCTGGGGTAAACGTGGTGTGGGCATCGAGCGCATCGAGCCTGTGGGTGGCTATGCCATCCGCCCGGTGTTTGATGACGGTCACGACAGCGGGCTGTTCGGCTGGGGCCTCATCCACGAGTTGTGTACCGATCAGGCCCGCCTGTGGCAGGCCTATGAGGCCCGGCTCGAAGAGGCTGGGGTCGGTCGTGATCCCGGTGTGCGCTCGCTGGACTCGGTGGTCCGTCAATACACTCCGAAGGGATCGAAACCCGCATGAGCAAGACCACGCATTTCGGCTACGAGACCGTCAGCACCACGGAAAAGACGGAGCGGGTCGGTGAAGTCTTTGCGTCGGTGGCCTCGCGCTACGACGTGATGAACGATCTGATGTCGATGGGTATCCACCGGGTATGGAAGCGGTTCACCATCGATCTGGCGGCCGTGCGACCGGGCGAACGCGTGCTGGACCTGGCCTCCGGCACCTGCGATCTGGCCGGCAAGTTTGCTCGACAGGTCGGGCCCCAGGGCCAGGTGATCGCCTCGGATATCAATGCGTCCATGCTCAGCGTTGGCCGCGACCGGATGATGGATCGCGGCATCGTCCAGGCCATGGATTACGTGTTGGCCAATGCCGAGGAACTGCCGTTTCCCACGGATCACTTCGACTGCGTGACCATGGCGTTCGGGCTGCGCAATGTGACCGACAAAGACGCGGCCCTCGCTGAAATCCAGCGCGTGACGCGGCCCGGTGGACGGGCGCTGATCTTGGAATTCTCCAAGCCCACCTCTGCCGGCTTCGGCAAGCTCTACGACGAGTATTCCTTCAAAGTGCTGCCTCGCCTGGGGCGTTACGTGGCCAAGGACGAGGCCAGCTACCGTTACCTGGCCGAATCCATCCGCATGCATCCGGACCAGGACACGCTCAAGGGCATGATGGAAACGGCCGGTTTCCTGCGCTGCCAGTACTACAACCTGGCGGGCGGCATCTGCGCCGTGCACCGCGGCTTCGGCGCATAGCCCGAGGCGCCGCTAGGGCGCGCGCCGCGTCTGATCGCCGGCATGGCGGGCGCCGAAGCGGCGGACAAACCAATACACGTACCGTGCACGCAGCGGCCACATGCCAGCAGCCAGGCAGATATCCCGTAGCAACGCGTCGGCTCTTTGCCGCGCCTCAATGGGTAGGTCTCCTTCCCGCATGAGCTGATAAAGCGCGTCATGAACCAGGGAGCCGCGCATGAAGCTGGGTGTATCCAGGGTCGGTCCGCTGGGGCCGTCCCAGGCGTAGCCGGGCTGAATGGTCAGCAGTCCATCGGCATCCAGTTGTAGATAACGTCGTTGAATGGCCTGCGAGGGGAGCAGGTCCGTGGGGTGTGTATACCGTGAGGTCAGCGTGTACTTGTACCGCCGACGGCGCTGGTAGCGAATCATGGTGTGGCCGCGCCACCGCCCAGTCCGGGCAGGAGCTTGCCGAGTTCGTAATTGAGCAGCAGGGCCACAGCCAGTTCGGAACCTGCGTTACCGGAAAGGGGCACTGAGGCTTCGGCCTGGGCCAGCAACTGCCAGTTAGCGCCCAGCCGGGCCAGCTGTAGGCGGCCATCGAAGACACCGCGCCAGATGGCGTCCGTTGTGCCGGTATCTTCCTGCTGCCACCGGTAGTCCTGGCCGATCCCGACAAACATGGTGCCCACCGCCCCATCGACGTAACGGGTGAAGGTTTGCGGGCCGATCGCCCAGTGAGGCTCGACACGCACAACGGTGGACTCGTTGTCTTCCCGGTCGGTGATCAGACTGCTGATCCCGCCGCGAACCCCCAAGCCCAGGGCATGGCTGCGAAGCCCGATCCAGCCAAGTTCGATACGCGCAACACCGCCTTCGGCTTCGAAGGGGTTGACGCTGGTCTGGCTTCCCTCTTCGTCGCCGTTCGGGTCCAGTGCGGAATCGCTGCCGCCGGCGTGGTAGCCGAAGTCCAGGTCCAGATAGGTGCGAAAACGGTCGCAGAGGAACCGGGACTCGCAGGGCACGGCCTTGGCGGTGGCGCGGTAGTTGACCAGCACGCCCGAGCGTCAGGCGCCGCTGGGTGTCAGCTGATACCGCACGCCTGCGTTCAAACCATACTCGGGTGCGTTTTGTGCCTGCGCTCGCACGGTGGTGCGCATCCGGGCCTGAAGCTTGGCGGTCTGATCGCGCAGCGCGCCGGTGCCCGGCAGGGCGCTTTGCGCCAATGCGGGCTGAAGGCGATCGAGTACGCGGACGTAGTCATCGACGTGGGGTTGCCACAGCGCCGGGTTGTCCAGTGATTCCATAATCGTCGTCACCGTGTCGGCGCAGCCCCTGGGGTCTGCGGGTCGGCCTTTCAGGACCGGCGCAACCTGCTCCAGGTAGGTCAGCAGGGTCTTGCCGCGTTCCTGTGCCTGCTCCGGCGTGGTGGGCATGTCCTGTGGATCTTCCAGCAGTTCCACGCTGCGATCCTGGTTGGCCGCCGGTGGCAGCTGGGCGCCAGCCACGGCGGGCATCGTCCACACAACCGTCGCCGCAGCTGCTGCGGCAAGCCGATGCTTGAGCATCATTACACCTCCCCTGTCCCCATTCCCCTCGCACCTGCAGGCCGACGTTTTCACGCCGAGAGTGCGATAATCGACACCATGTTAACTCTATGCGAAGTCTTGTCAGGCGAGGCCCGACCATGAGTGTCGTCGCTAACGCGCTGGCGGTGGTGGAGGCCGGCCTCAATCGGGCGCTGGCGCTGGATCCGGCGGTAGGCGAGCGTTTGCGCAAGCTGGACGGTCGTGTTGTGGCGGTGACGCTCACCGGTCTGGAGCAGACGGTGTACTGCGTGCCGATTGGCGACCGTCTGCAGCTCGCGACGACCTGGCCGGAGGCGGCGCAGGTTCGGTTGATCGGTCGGGTCGGCGATTTTGCGCGGCTGGCGGCTGCCGGTGCGGACAAGCAGGCGGAACTGCTCTCAGGCGGTGTGCGCATTGAGGGCGATGCAATTCTGGCGCAGCGTTTCGCCGAGGTATTCGACGAACTGGACCTGGATCTCGAAGCCCCGCTGGAACGTCTGTTCGGCCCCATTGCGGCCCACCGGATGGGGCAGGCGGCAAGGCGTTTCCTGGGCTGGGGGCGTCAGGCAGCCGCCACGCTGGGTGAGGATGCCGTGGAGTTCCTGCGCGAAGAGACCGGCGACCTGGTCCACGCCGAGGATGTGGAAATCTGGATGGATGATGTCGACGGTTTGCGCAGCGACACCGACCGGCTAGAGGCGCGGATTCGGCGGCTGGAACGCAAGCTGGCCGAGGCCTGATGTCGTGACGGCGCTGGATCAGGCGCTGGCGTTTCTGGTCGAGGCTGATCGGCTCAAGTCGGTGGATCGCCAGACCTGGCTGACCGACGCGTCGCGCCAGGAAAACGCCGCCGAGCACTCCTGGCACGCGGCATTGACCGCGATGGTCCTGGCCCCGTTTGCCCGCGAGCCCATCCAGGTGGATCGCGCGATCCGCATGCTGCTGCTACACGATCTGGTGGAGATCGATGCGGGCGACACCTTCTTATACGACGCCGTGGCCAGCGCTGATCAGGCCGAGCGCGAATGCGCGGCGGCCGATCGCTTGTTCGGGCTGCTCCCAGCAGACCAGTCTCGGGCCGACCGCGCGCTCTGGGACGAATTCGAAGCCGGCCAGACCCCGGATGCCCGCTTTGCCAAGGCCGTGGACCGGGTCAACCCGGTGATGCTGAATCTCGCAACCCAGGGCAAGGGATGGCGCGCGCACGGGATTCGGTTGGAGCAGGTGTTGGCGCGTAACGCCGGCATTGCAGGGCCGCTTCCGGCGGTCTGGGACTGGCTGCGTGCACGGCTGGAACAGGCCGTGGTGGCGGGCTGGCTGCAACCTTAGCCGTCGATGGCCGACCGGTTGGCGATCCCGAACGGGATGTGGACCATGGCGATATCCCCTGTCCCAGACTGCAGATGACCGCGCTGATCATCGAAAAAGATGTGCGGTTTGAAGCGCGACAAGACCCGGTGTTTCTCCATGCCGCCCAGGAAGAAGGTCTTGTTGGCGCTGACGCCCCAGCTTTCCAGGGTATGGATGACGCGTTCATGAGCCGGCGCATTGCGCGCGGTGACAATGGCCGTGACCAGCGCCCGCTGATAGCTGGGGTCGCGTTCCAGGGCGTCGTCCTCCAGGTGCTGTAGCTGCGACAGCTTGCGGAACAGGTCGGCTAGCGGCCCCGGTCGATGGGGGATCGCGGATTTTTCAACTTCGTGTTCCACGAAGGCGTCCAGATCGCCGCCCTTGAATACCGTTTCGGCCTCGTCGTCGGCGATGACGCCATCGAAGTCGAAGGCGATGCGCAGCATGCCCACATCGTTCTGGTCATCATTGACCTCCGCGCTGGGCAGGGCCAGGCCGGCGGGGTGGCCCGCGGCAATCGCACTGCGCACGTCATCCTCGTTCGCGGTCAGAAATAACGACGCATTGAAGGCCGGGATGTATTCGTAGGGCGATTCGCCTTCCATAAATGCCGCGCGCGTGATGTCCAGACCATGGTGCTGGATGGAGCGAAACACGCGCTTGCCCGTGGATGCCGAGTTGCGTGATAGCAGGACCACCTCGACCGGCAGGTCATCGGGAAAGCGTTGGTTCAGCGCCAGAAACCGCTTGATGAACGGAAACGCCACGCCCTTGCCCAGCGGTTTGTCCTGATGTTGCTCCTGAAAGGCCTTGTAGGCCTTGCGCCCCTGCCGGACGAAGACCTCATGCGACTCGGACAAGTCGAATAGCGCGCTGGACGACACGGCGATCACCAGCTTGTCTTCGATGTAGTACGGCATGGGGGTGGTGGCTAGTAGCCCGTCTGGCTGTCTGGATTGCTTTGTTTCTTGCTGAGGCGCTGATCGCGGTCCTTGTCGGTTGCCCAGATCACCTGCGGGAACAGCAGCACGCGCAGCAGGCCGATGAGCATGTACAGGTATGTGACCGAGAACAAAATGCCGCAGATGATCGAGATGACCTCGAAATTCGGCGACACATATTTAATACCCCACCAGGAGATCACGTCGGTGAGCGCGGCGGCCAGTCCGATGGGGAAAATCCACTGGTAGATCCACAGGTGATTGAACTGCATGGAGAACGGAATGCCGATCACCAGAAAACTGGTCGTGAAGCCGAACAGATGCGCGTGGGTAAAGGCGATGAGCTTGCCTTGCGACATATTGGCGAAATAGGCCTCGGCGCTTCCGTGCAAATGCAGTTGGTAGCTGATCTCGGCGGCGCCAAATGCGAAGGCAATGCCGTAGAGCGTGATGGCCAGCGCCAGGCCGCGCTTCACCCCGGTGGGGTAGTAGAACAGCGTCAATGATTCCTTGCTGACCCGGAAGGGCACGGAGACCCGACCCAGCCACAGCACGAAAATGAAGAACAGTCCGAGGGCAATGGGACCGCCAACGGCCTGCCAGGCCGGCGCAGGCGGCTCGACCTCGACGAGATCGTCCATATCGAGTGCGTCCAGTACTGACAAATCGCCCTGGGCGGCGGCCCAGTCAGGCGCGAGCATCAGCAGCGCAAACAGCGCCCAAATGATGAATTTCATGGTCGGCTCCCCTTTTGTTTGCTGCGTAGTCTACGCAGGCCGTCGGGTAACGGCTTGTCTGTCTCGGTGGGCCGCCGTATGTTGCCTGCAAACGGGGAGGGCGCATGGCGCAAGTGGCACAGCAGCGCACGCTGGAAGACGGGGAACTGGTCTTTGCCGAAGGGGATGTCGGCGACGTGGCCTATTTGGTGGACCAGGGCTCGGTTGAGGTCTTTACCGGCCAGGGCGACACGCGGACGGTCTTCGCGACGCTGGGCCCCGGTGAAATTGTCGGCGAGATGGCGTTGATCGACACCCGGCCGCGTTCGGCCAGTGTGCGATCCATCGGCATGACCCGGCTGACGGTGATCAGTCGTGAAGGTCTGAACGATCGCCTGGAATCGGTGGATGCCATGGTGCAGCTCGTGCTGCATAGCATGCTCGGCCGCTTTCGCCTCGCCATGCACCGCGTCAGGGAGGGCGAGCAGGCGCCCGCTCCGCCCCGGGTTCCAGAATCCGAAGCGCTCCCCGTCATGCCGGGCGATGCCGCATTGCGTCACGGTGTCCTGCAGCAAAGTCGAATGGAGGCGCGGTTGCGGGAGGCGATCCGGACGGATGGTCTGCAAATGCTCTACCAGCCCATTGTGCAGCTTCCCCTGGGCAAGACCGTGGGCTACGAGGCGCTGGTGCGTTGGCCGCAGGAAGATGGGCGCGTCATTTCCCCGGCAGACTTTATTCCGCTGGCCGAGCAGACTTCCCTGATTCTCGAACTGGATGCTTGGGTGTTGCGCCGATCCTGTGAGCAGGCGGTTGAGCATGCCGGGGCGATGCGGCGCGGGTATGTCAGTGTGAATCTGTCCGGGCGTCAGTTCGCACAGCCCTCGGCCTTCGACCTGGTGGCCAGTACGCTGGAGGCCACCGGGTTGCCGCCGGAGCGGCTGCAAATCGAGCTGACCGAGGGCGTGATCATGAGCGATCCGGAGTATGCCGCCCAGCTGTTGGACCGTTTTCAGGCGCTGGGCATTTCGATTGCCATTGATGATTTTGGTACCGGCTACTCCTCGCTGGCCTATCTGCACCATTTTTCGGCCGATGTGCTGAAGCTGGACCTCAGCTTTGCGCGGGAGGTCCGGCGCGGACCCAATGGCGCGCGAATCGTCCGTGCCATTGCTGCCATGGCCGAGGAACTTGGGCTGCGGGTGGTCGCTGAGGGCATTGAGGCCGAAGCCGAGGGGCGACAGCTCTACAAGCTGGGCTGTGGCTGGGGGCAGGGCTACGCCTATGGCCGGCCGGTGTGCTTTTCCGAGCAGGCTGAGGGTGGCGCGTGATCCGGCGCCGTCGGATGCTGTGACACCGATCGGATCGAGAGCCTGTCCATGACGCGAATCAACCGACTGCAGCATGCCGCTTTGGCCATGGTTGTCATGCTGCTGGGCGCCTGCGCATCCACGCCCCCGCCTCCGTTGCCGCAGAGTTCACCGCAGTCGGCACTGGATGGCCCTGTACGCGCGCTTATGGACCGAGAGCAGGTGCAAGGGCTGGCGATGGCGGTGATCCGCAATGGCCAGGTCCGGCAACTGGCCGTGTATGGGTATCAGGACGTCGCCAGCGGCATTCCGCTGCGTGAATCGAGCGTCTTGGCCGCGGCGTCCTGGACCAAGACCGCGGTGGCCTACCGCGTGCTGCAACTGGCGGATCAGCGGCGGCTGGACCTCGACGCCGGGCCGACATCGATCCTGCGCAATCCGCTCCCCCAGTATCAACGCGCAGACGCCGACTACTCGGACCTCAAGGCCGACGCGCGCTGGCGGGCATGGAGCCCGCGCATCCTGCTGACACATGGCAGCGGTCTGGCGAACTTCAGGCATTTTGAGCCAGATGGTCGCCTGCGCATTCATTTCGACCCCGGCACCCGCTACGCCTATTCCGGGGAGGGTTACCAGATTCTGCAGTTCATGTTGGAGCAGGGTTTGGGCCTGCGTCTGGCGCGGACCATGGAACGCGAGGTGTTCACGCCGCTGGGCATGCTGGATACCAGCCTTGTCTGGCAGCCACGCTACGCCTTGCGGGCGGCCACCGGCTATGACGCGCAAGGGCAGGCGCAGCCGTTCGACCAGCGACCACGTGCCGACGCCGCCGGGTCCATGGCATCGACCATTGCCGACCAGGCCCGGTTCTGGGCGGCGCTGGTGCGCGGTGACGGGCTTAGCCAGTGGGCACGATCGGAGCTGGTCCGGCCCCAGCGGGTCATCGCCACGCCGCACCAGTTCCCCACGCTGACCGAGGATCTCTCGGCACCCTATGCGGCGATCGGGTTGGCTGCGGGGTTGGGCGTGATCACCTACCAGGGGCCTGCGGGGCAGGTCTGGTTCAAGGGCGGGCACGATGTCGGGACCGGCAATCTGGCTGTTTGCGTCGAGGCCACCGGTGATTGTGTGGTTATGATGTCGAACGATGTTCGCGCCGAACGCATCTACCGCGACATCACGCGGCAGGTGCTGGGTGACATCGGTTTTCCCTGGCGCTGGGAATACGGCTGGCTGTCACCCGATCCCTGAGCCGATCAGGGCTTGAGCCGAACCTGCAACATGGTGGCCGCCCGCAACACGGCCTGTTGGGCGGCGCGGGGCAGGCCGGTGACGTCATCAGCGATTTGCAGCGTTTCCACAGATTGTCCCGGGAAGGACTGGTACAAATCGTCGTCTCTCGCGGCCTCCAGCGGGCCCGCGTCGATGGCTTCGACGTGGGTGATGACCAGTTGCCGATCGGTGCTGAGCACCACGAAGAATTGTTGTCCTTCGAACTGGCCGGCCACGATGATGGCTGTTCCGACCGGGCGTCGGTTGTCCACCGGGACATAAATCGTGTTCTCGTCCTCGGCGGTGAGCGTGACGCCGCGTTCGGCCGCGCGGGTGACCTCCTTGTCGGTGAAGATGGCGTCGACCAGCTTGTAGGTCGTGACGTCGGGAAACAGGTCACGGACGGCGCGGGGGACAAGGTTGCTGGTATCCAGCCAGTCGCCCGGCGCATCGGGCGTGGAGCGGTCGGAACCCGGATTGGAGCGCGCCGTGGCTTCTGCGCCGTTGCGGGCGCCATCGCCGTCGGCATCGAGTTCTGCAATCGCGTTGAACGCGCCTGCGTTGAGTCCGGCGTCTTTGAACTGCTGGCCGTAGCGATTCACCGGCGTGCCACCCCCGTCCTTATGGCAGGCGTTGCAGGAGGGCATGTAGCCATATTGATTCTTGTACTGGCGGGCAAAGGCTGGTTCCGCGAGTGCCGGGCCACTGCTGAGCAAAAGCAGGCCAGCGAGGCCCATGGTGACTACGGGATTGGGGTGACGCTGGGACATGGGCGGTCTCTCAGAAATCGAACAGGCTGGGCACCTGCTCGCGCATGGGGGTGAGGGGGTCTTCACCGGCCGCCAGCGCCTGTTCCAGGTGTTCACGTTGCCAGGACCCTTCCGGGGGCATGAGCTGGCCGGCCTTGCGGGTGCCACGATAGCGATTGTAGTCCAGGGCATCGCGAATACTGTCGGTCTCGCGGATGCGCGCCAATACATCGGCCTCGGTGGGGCCGGCCATGAAGTTCAGCCGCGCGCTGGGGTTGTCCCGATGGCAGGCGAAGCAATAAGTCTCGAAGGGCTTGAGCTCTGAGTCGGCTGCAATGTTCAGCGGGGGCTCGCCTTCGCTGATCGGCGGTGACAGTTCGTCGACCGGCAGCCCCCAGCGAACGGGCAGGGTGTCGACATCCAGTGCGCCGAGGACCGCCAGCATGATGTAACTGCGCCGGAAGGGCACCGCGCCCAGATGGGGCTGAAGGGCGGGGTCACTCACGGTCGCCAGCACCTCGTCCAGCGTGCCGGCAGCTTCCAGCCGGCGGATGTCGTGGGCGGTGAATGCTTGGGCCAGCGCGTATACCGCGTCCAGATCCTGGGGCTGGGACCAGCGCAGTGGTGGGCGCCGTGTCAGCGGGTCGAACTCGGCCGGCAGTGGCGGCAGGGCATCGAATTCTTCCAGCTTGCCGTCTTCGGTGCCGACGGCGGGGCCGGCATCACGGCCAAAGATCGCGCGCTTGAGTCCTGCGATCCAGCCGCCCTGGTACAGGTCATCTTCCAGCGGGTCGCGGTTCTGTAGGTCGTTGTCGGGGATTTCGAAGCCGCGGTCCGGCCATTGGCGGCGGAATCGTTGCATGAGTTGCTGTGCGTTTTCCGATGCAGGATCGAAGCTGCCGGGCGCCAGGGCAAAGCGCAGCGCCTGCGCCAGCAGCAGGCGCCGACAGTCCAAACCCGCCTCGCCTGCGCCGCAGCCGTCGAGCCAGATGCGCTGGGCCAGTGGCAGCATGTTCGCGACATCGGTGGCGTTGTCGATGGCCTCCGGCGCGGCCAGCCGTACCTGCACCGGCGCGCCGTGTAACTGCCGGGCCTGCGGATGTGCTGCGCGAATCTGAGCAGCAATGTCTGGCGTGGCGTTGGTCTCCTCCCAGGGCCTGACCGGGAAGATGGCTGAGGCATTCTGGTGACAGGTCAGGCAGACATTGCGCTTGGCGTAGACGATGCGCGGCGTACAGCCGGCGCAATAGTCCTGCACGAGCTGAAACTCGAAGCGCCCGGCCGCTTCGTTGTACGACAGCACTTCGATCTCGTCGGCAGCGTCTACAAATCCCAGGAATAAACGGCCTTTGATCGGTGGGGTCAGCGCGGCCCCCTCGGGCGGTGCGATGTCAGCGGACAACACCACGCGTGGATCGGCAAACGAGGATCGGCCCTTTTGCAGCGACCGGCCATGTGGGATGAGCACCGTGGTCGGCCGGGCGCCCTGTGCATCCAGGCTCGCGATCCAGTCGACGATGGATTCGAAGGGATACGGCAGTGCACCGTTTTGCGCCACCAACTGGTCGAATAGCGACCGCGTTCCAGGCGGCGGCAGGTCGGTGTTGGGAATCACCTGCGCGGACAGGCTATCGGGGTCGTAAAGCGGTGGCAGCCGGTCAGCCAGGGCATCGACGCCCTCGGATGCCGGCGGCTCACTGCCACAGCCGCTACAGGCCAGCGCGATCAGGCCGGCTGAGAGTGCTTTCTTCATTCCGTCAGTGTGAAACCTTCGCCAAGGCCCTGCCGGGCGTGTTCAGCACGGCAGGGCCACACGACTACATCAGCTTGAGGAATTCGGTCAGCGCAGCCTTGTCCTCTGCCGACAGGTCCACACCAAACTGGTGACCCTTGTTCTCGACCAGGTCGTCACACTTCTGGAACAGCGGCTTGTGGGGGTCGGAGCTGGCGAAGTAGGCCACGGGTGTGCCCTCTGCCACCGGCAGCTTGATCAGGCCCTGGCCGTCTTCGCGAGGCGCAACCTTGATGTCCATCGTCGTGCCGGTGATCTTTTGCGGACGATGCGGCTCGTCATTGGGGTCGTCCGACATGAGCAGACGCTGCATGGCGATTTCGTACTGGGCGATGCGGCCTGCGACCGTGTAGTCGATGCCGCCGTCTTCCAGATAGGTGAGTTCGCCCACCGAGTTGTTGTGCAGGAATGGGGCGATGGCCCAGACATTGATCAACGAGATGTTGCGGTAGTACCCGGCACCATCGTCAGCAAAGGTTTCCCCGGGCTCGGCAGGTCCACCGATGGTCTTGGTGCCGACCGCCTTGCCGCCCAGCAGGGGCACCATGCGATTGACCTTCTTGGGTTCGGAGCCGGGAGACGGTCGCTGGCGGTAGGTTTCCGACGCGAACTCCTCCCAGATATGGCCGGTGGAGTGGTTGTCATGGCGCGCACGGCAACTGTTGACGCCGACAACGTTGTAGGGGGT
Organism: Abyssibacter profundi; assembly: GCF_003151135.1. Taxonomy (NCBI): domain Bacteria; kingdom Pseudomonadati; phylum Pseudomonadota; class Gammaproteobacteria; order Chromatiales; family Oceanococcaceae; genus Abyssibacter; species Abyssibacter profundi. The sequence continues at coordinate 114,811 of NZ_QEQK01000007.1, read as the reverse complement.
GGGCTCATCATTGCCCAGCCAGTCCTGACCGAACATGCCGTTCTCTGCAAACTGCCGGGGGCGCCATTGACCGTCATCGGTCTCGACCAGATGCTGCGTCCGGAAGCGCTCGGAGGCTAGCTGCTCCGCGGTGAACTCATGTTTCCAGAACGCTTCGGCGCCGAAGACATGGCCCTCGTAGAACCGCTCCAGGGCATCGGGATCGCCGACGATGGCCTGCGGTGGCACTTTCGTGGAGTGACACTGCGCGCAGTTACGTGCGTAGACCTTGCGGCCCTCGGGCACTTGTTCCAGGTCGATAAAGGTACTGCCAGGCGTGCCATCCACGTCGGTGGCGTTGAGCAGATAGGTGGGCCCGCCGGTGAGCAGATAGGCGGCCAGATCATCCATTTTCGCGTCGGCGTAGTTCCAGGCCTCGCAGTCAATGGAGCACTGTTGGATGGACATGGGCTTCTGCGTCGAACCATCGCCGAAGAAGTCGCCAGGAACCGGGAAGTTCGGCACCCAGCATTCCTCGGTGCACATGCCGATGTTGATGTACACGCGCAGCAGCGCCAGGCGGTCCCCCACCGAATCCTCGCCACCCTTGAGCACATGCTGGGTGGGTGCCGTGCTGATCTCGCCGGTAATCGGGTGCTTCATCTCATGCTGGAAGATGCGCTTGTTGATGAAGTCGGTGATGTTGTTCTGGGTGCCTGGATTGTGCTGAAAATCGTTGGGATTCAGCGAGGTGTCCACCGTGCCAGCCCGGGCCGATCCCACGGCCTGGACCGCGAAGTGGTCTCGCGGAACCGCGGACAGAAAGGCGGCATGCGGCTGGTTGACGTACTGGTTGCCGATCAGGCCCATGAGGTTTTCCCACTCGGGCTCGTTGGGATCGGCCGGCGGATGGGTCGGGTCAAACGCCACATGGCACTGGACACAGGCGTGTCCGATCATGAAACGCTTCTGCGACTCCATCTCGCCCTCTTCATACGGCGCGGTGCGGGGGTCGTAAACCACGTTGCCCTCGTCATCCAGCGTCGGATCGCGGAAATACTTGCGATACCCGACCACGCCGGTGGATTTCGGGTCGGCACAGTCGTCGAGCCAGTAGGTTGAGGCGTCACCCTGCTTGCAGTCGGGGTCGTTGATCAGCCCCCACTTGGTATAGCGATAAGGGCGATGCTTGGTGTGCATCCATTCGGCGTAATGCATGTTTTCGTCGCCGATGGTGCGCGCCAGGTGGATGTCGTTTAGATCCTGGTTGCCGAAGGTACCCTTGAACCAGACATCGCGACCGCGCCGCACGGCCTCGCGCAGGCGCTGCGCCTTCGCCGGGTCCTCGGCTTCCACGTCCTTGAACAGCGCGCCGGCAATCCGGCAGCCCTCGGCGTCGTAGCGGGTGGGCTGCGGCTGGTCACAGGGCGGCGGTGGCTCCTGCGCGATGGGGGCAATGTCCCAGGTAATAGGGCCGTTGCGCTCGTGCGTGTCGGGGCCGGTGCCGTCGTGCCAGATCTTCTTTGCAGCCAGCGTGTTGTAGAAGTTGTCTTCGTACCACTGCGGGTCGGCCAGCACCTTGGGTGAGCCTTCGTAGACACCCATTGGGAAGCCCTTGGCGGCGAGGTCTTCCGGTGTCGGGCTGCGCAAGGTCCGCGTGAACGGATCATCCTTGACGGGATAGCTGGCTTGGGCCGCCTGCGCGGAAACACTGATGCAGGCGAGGATGGCGGCGGCGGCCGTCGTGATTATTTTCATGTGGTTTTCCCCCGATGACCGCTGCATGGTACGTGACGCCCACCGGCGTTCAATTAATCAACCTATCTGTATAGCCCAGGGCGTTGGGTCGTCGCGGGTTTGCCGCCGCGTGTCGACGCGGCGAGAATGCGCGGCATGCTCTCACCACTACAATGGCGCCGGCTCTGGCAGATTCGGCGCGTCTACCGTCGCTACGGCCTGGCCGAGGCGCTGGGCCGTCCGGTTCGCCGCAGCTTTCCCGACCCCGTGGGCGTGCGCCTGCGCAAGGCGCTGGAGGAGCTCGGGCCGGTTTTCGTCAAGTTCGGCCAGGCCTTGTCCACGCGGCCTGACATTCTGCCGCCGGAGCTGGCGAGCGAGTTGTCCAAGCTGCAGGACCAGGTGCCACCGTTCCCCGGTGCCGAGGCGCGTGCGCTCGTAGAGGCCGCAATCGGCAAGCCGGTGGGGCAGGTGTTCGCCATGTTCGACGACAAGCCACTGGCGTCGGCGTCCATCGCCCAGGTGCACGCGGCGCGGTTGCCGGGCGAAGACGGCGAGGCCGGGTTCGACGTGGTGGTCAAGGTGGTGCGGCCCGGCATTGAAGCCCAGATTCGGCGCGATGTGGAGTTGTTGCACGGGCTTGCCCAGATGGCCGAGTGGTTCTCGCCGCTGGCGCCCCGGCTGCGGCCCAAGGAGGTCGTGGCCGAATACGAAAAGGTGATCTTCGACGAGCTGGATTTGCTGCGAGAGGCGGCCAATGCGAGTCAGCTGCGCCGCAACTGGCTGGGCAGCGAAATGATTTATCACCCGCTGGTGGTCTGGGACCTCTGCCGGCCGAACGTCATGGTCATGGAGCGGCTCAATGGCCTGCCGGTGGATGAGGTGGCGGAACTGCGCCGGCGCAACGTCAACATCCAGTTGCTGGCCGAGCGCGGGGTCGAGATCTTCTTCCGCGAGGTGTTCTTCTTCAATTTCTTCCATGCCGACATGCATCCCGGCAACGTTTTCGTGGACCCGAGCGATCCGGAGAATCCGCGCTGGCTAGCGCTGGATTTCGGCATCGTCGGCTCATTGACGCCCGAGGATCAGCGCTACCTCGCCGAGAACTTCGTCGCGTTCTTTGACCAGGACTATCGGCGGGTTGCCGAGCTGCATGTGGAGTCCGGCTGGGTGCCGCGCAGCACGCGCGTTGACGAGTTTGAGGGCGCCATTCGTTCCGTTTGCGAACCCATTTTCAACCGGCCGCTCAGCGAACTGTCGTTTGGCGTATTCCTGCTCCGCCTGTTCGAGGTGGCGCGGCGATTCGACATGCAGGTGCAGCCACAGCTGGTGTTGTTGCAGAAGACGATTCTGCAGGTCGAGGGGCTGGGTCGGCAGCTTTATCCAGATCTGGATTTGTGGAAGACGGCCAAGCCGCTGATGACCGAATGGATGCAGGAGCGCCTGAGTCCCAAACGGGCCATGGCCGAGTTGCGTCGGCACGGCCCGCAGCTGGTGGAATCACTGCCCCGGATGCTGGCGCGGCTGGGTACGGATGAGGCAGGCGCTTCGGTGACGCGGGAAGAGCTGGATCGTAGCCTGCAAACACTGGTGCGCGAGCAGCGCCGCAATCGCCGGGTCGTGATCGGCGCCACGCTGATGCTGGGGGCGCTCATCGTTTTCGGCCTGGATGGTTACCGCCCGGTGATCTGGAACGGCGTACCGTCGATTAGTTGGCTGCTCGCAGGGTCCGGACTGGCATTGTGGCTTTCGGCTCGCCGCCGAGGCGCAGGCTGACCCGCCAAGACTGGTCGCTGCGTTGGGCCGTCCGTAGCCGGATCAGGCCGCTAACTGGGACCAGATCGATCCCGCGTGCTTCCAATTCCGGAAGGCGCGCTTCCAGCACCGCAAGCGTTTCGTCGTAGGGATGCCCGATGGCCAGGGCGCTGCCGTGGCGTTCGGCCACGCGTAGCAACCGGTCGAATTCGGCTTCGATGGCGGGCCGGCTGCGGACATGGTCGAGAAACACGTTCCGGCGGGTGCTCGGGATGAGCGCTGCCTGGGCACTGCGCAATGCGACGCTGCGCGGTGTGGTCATGCTGTCGACAAAGTACAGGTGCGGATAGGCATCCATCGCATCCATCAGCCAGCGCATATGCGTGGTCTGTTCGGTGAGCAGGCTGCCCTGGTGGTTGTTCACGCCGACCACGTGGGGGATGTCGCGCATGGCCCGGTGCAGCATCTGCTCCACATCATCGGCCGTGCTGTGCGTGGTCAGCGTCGTCGGGTGCGCCCGGGCGCCGTTCTGCGGCTCCATCGGTAGATGCAGCATGACTTCCTTGCCGGCCACATGGGCTTGTTGAGCCTGGCGTGGGGAGTGCGGGGCATCCGGAATGAACGCGCAGGCCACGGGGCCCGGTAAGTCGAGTACACGTTGCCCAGACACCTGCCCGTAGCCCAGGTCGTCAATGATGATGGCAATCTGCGGGCGTGCCTGCACGGTGGCCGCAGCAAGCGCCAGCAACCCGCCCAGCGCCCAAGTCGTGATGTCCCCGAATCCCTTCACCTGACTCTCGTCCTGTCTGCCACGCGCTCATCCCCATGAGTCGCGTCTTCCCCGGTGAGACACAGCGCCCCGGCCGCTGGCCGGAGCGCATGTCACGATGCTCTAGCGCCGTGCCTGCTCCAGAATGGACAGGCCCTTCAGAATGTTGAGCGCTTCGAACAAGCCGAAATCATTCTCGGCGAGGTTGGGGTCGGACTCAATCGCGTTGTCGTCAGCGGTTTCGTCGCTGTCCTGGTCGTTGTCCAGGCGACCGGCCAAGTCCGCTTCGGTAATGGCGCGTGGGCCATCCCGCTTCTCGACCTTGACGCGCTCCAGCACGATATCCGGATCGATTCCCTCGGCTTGGATGGAGCGCCCAGAGGGAGTGTAGTACCGCGCGGTGGTCAACTTGATCGCCGCGTCGTTTTTCAGCGGCACGATGGTCTGGACCGAGCCTTTGCCAAAGGTCTTGGCACCGACCAACACCGCACGGTGATGATCCTGCAACGCGCCGGCGACGATTTCCGAGGCGGATGCTGAGGCCTCGTTTATCAGGACCACAACCGGGGCGCCGTCGAGCAGATCGCCCGGCGTGGCGTTGAAGATGCGGTTGGCCTGATCGCTGCGTCCCTTGATTGACACGATCTTGCCCTTGCCGAGAAACGCGTCGGAGACATCCACAGCAGCATTCAGCACGCCGCCAGGGTTGGTCCGCAAATCCAGCACCAAGCCGCGCAGCGCACCCTCATTGCGCTCGCGCAGTTTTTGCAACTCCTCTTCTAGCAGCCGGCCTGTGCCGCCGGTGAATGTGGAGATGCGCAGGTATCCGTAGCCGGGTTCGAGCATGCGCGAGCGCACGCTGCGGACCTCGATAATGTCGCGGACGATGTCGATTTGCAGCGGCTGCGACTCGCCTTCTCGCAGGACTTCCAGCGTGACCTTGGTGCCGGGTTCGCCCCGCATCAGGCGGACGGATTCGGTGAGCGTCAGCCCTTTGACCGGCTTTTCATTGACCTTGATGATCAGGTCGCCCGCCTCGACACCCGCGCGTTGTGCCGGCGTGTCATCAATCGGCGCGATCACACGAACAAATCCGTTCTGACCCTGTACCTCAATGCCGAGGCCGCCGAACTTGCCGGAGGTCGAGATGGTGATGTCCTTGAACTCGTCGGCATCCAGATACGCCGAGTGCGGGTCCAGGCCAGACAGCATGCCGCGAATCGCCGACTCCAGCAGCGTGTCGTCGTCAACCTGTTCCACGTAGTCCTGTTGAACGCGGTTGAGAATCTCCACAAAGGTCTGGAGCTCCGACAGGGGAAGCTCGGATGTGGTTTCGCGGCCTGCAAACACGCCCTGTGACAGCGTGAGCAGCATACCCAGTGCGGCGCCTGTGCTGAGCAGTAGCGCGGCTTTGACGGGGTTGGTCATGATCTCAGTTCTCCGTGGACCGGGGTCTTATAGGTGGGCAGCCCGGCCATCTGCGCATGATAGTACAGGCCCTGTGGAGGACCGTCGTGCTGACCATGGGGGTGGTCAGGCAAGGTGCATGCCCATCGAACCCCGTACGCGCGGGCCGATGACCCTGTAGTTCGACAGTGTGACCACGCCGGGCGCGGTCTTGTTCAACGCGCGGCCAGCCAGCGGATCGGGTCCACCGGTCTTTGGCCCTTGCGTAGTTCGAAGTACAGCCCGCTGTTGCGGTGTCCGCCGCTGTTGCCGGCCGCGCCGACCGATTCGCCTTGGCGCACCCACTCGCCCACCTGCACAAAAGCGGTCTGATTGTGACCGTACAAGGAATACCAGTCGTCGTCATGTTCAAGAATGACGAGGACGCCATAGCGGTGCATCCACCCGACATAGGCGACCCGGCCGCTGGCCACGGCTTGGACCGGGGTGCCCTCTTCGGCGGCAATCCAGAGGCCCTTCCAACGGATATTGCCCGCCTTGGGCTGACCGAATCCGGCCAGCAGGCGGCCGCGTACCGGCCAGTCCACCGCGCCGCGGCGCTGGGTGATGGGTTGATCGTCGTCGAGATTCAGCGGGATGTCGGCCAGCACATCCTTGAGGCTGGCCAGCAGGTCGGTGAGCTGGGCCTCATCGGCCTCCAGCTGGCGCACCTGCAGCACGGAGTCGCGAATCTTCGCCTCCAGGTTGGCCACCGCGGTCTCGCGTTGCGTCCTTGTCGACTCCAGCGCCTCCAGTGATCGTTTGCGTTTGGCATACAAGGCTTCGAGCGATTTGATTTCCTGTGCCAGCCGGGACTCCAACCCGCGTAGGGTGCGGGCCGCTTCCGCAAAGGCTTGGATGCGCTGGCTGCGGGCTTTGGCCAGATAGTCGTAATAGGTCAGCACGCGCCCGATGGCAGCCGGGTCCTCCTGATTCAGCAGCAGTTTGGTGCGGCCCTGGCGGCCGATTTGATAGGCCGCGCGAATCTGGTGTTTCAGCGCCTCGCGCTCGCGCTCCATGTCACCCAGCGCCGCATCGCGATCCCGGCGGGTGGCCTGCATGCGGGTCTGCTCGCTGTCGATGTCGGACTGCAGGGCGCGCATGGTCGATGCCAGTTCACCAATCCGAGTCTCGGTGGCCTCGAGCTCCGCAAAGAGCTGCCCTCTGCGCGATCGGTCGCGATCCACCTCTTTCTTCAGGGCCTGTAGGCGGGCCCGGACGCGCTCGAGCTCGGCCGCATTCTCTGCCATACGGTCGTCGTCCTGGGCCCGGCTGGCGGGCATCGACAGCAGCAGGCAGGCGCCCAGCAACACGACGAGCAGGCGGCGGCAACCGAGGGCCGGCCTTCTACCCGATGCAGGCGAGTGCGATAATCCTGTGCTTTGCACGCAAGCGGTTTCCGAAAACGATCGTATGGACTTGATACTCGACTTCCTGGCCCGGCACCCGGTCCTGACCACGGCCTTCATTGTCGTGCTCGTTGCGGTGATCGGCAACGAGATCGCCATCGCGTTGCGCTCGGGGCACAAGCTGTCACCGGCTGATGCGGTGCGCCTGATCAATGACCGCGAGCCGGTCATTGTGGATGTGCGCTCCCAAGCCGACTACCGCAAGGGCCACATCATTGGTGCTCTCAACCTGCCGCTTGCGCGAATCGGTGATGCCGACAAGGAACTCGCCAAGCATAAGAGCAAGCCGGTGCTGTTGTACTGCGCCATCGGCACCGCCGCCGGGGCTGCGCGCGAGAAACTGCTCAAGCAGGGCTGGGACGAGGTGTTCCCACTACGCGGTGGCCTCAACGCCTGGCAGGGAGCCGGCTTGCCCGTTACCAAGGGGCGTTAAATGCATCCTCCCATCCAGATTTACACCACGCGATACTGTCCGTACTGCATCATGGCCAAGCGCCTGCTGCAGGCGCGCGGGCTGGCATACGACGAAATCGCGGTCGACGACGATCCGGCGACACGCCAGGCCATGACCCAGCGGGCCGGGCGACGGACCGTGCCGCAAATCTTCATCGGCGAAACGCATATCGGCGGTTGTGATGATTTGCATGCCCTGGACGCCAGCGGCGAATTGTCGCGACTGGTGCAGGCGAACTAGACCTACGGCCAGGTGCTTGTCGCGCCGGCCTTTCACAAGATACGGAGTAAGCAGTGGCTGAAGAGCAAGCAGGCGCCAAGCAGGTCGTCATGCAGAAGGTGTTCATTCACGACGCGTCGCTGGAGGTCCCGAAGGCCCCGCAGATTTTTACGCGCAAGTGGGAGCCCAAGGTGGACTTGTCCATTAATACGGCCGTCCAGCGTGTCGAGGGCGAGACCTACCAGGTCACCCTCACCGTGACCGTGACCACCACGGTGGGTGAGGAGGCCGAGGTCGCCTACATCTGCGAGATTCAGCAGGCGGGCATTTTTGTGCTGCAGGGCATTACCGACGATGCCGAGCGCCGTGCCGTGCTAGGCGCGTACTGCCCGAACGTGCTCTTTCCCTTCACCCGCGAGGCGGTGAACGATTTCGTGCAGCGCGGGGGATTCCCGCAGATGCTGCTGCAGCCGGTGAACTTCGATGCTGTTTACCAGCAGCACCTGGCCCAGCAGGCCGATGGTGACGGAGACGGGATCCGACATTGAGCGCGCCATCCGTCATCGCCGTCATCGGGGCCGGAAGCTACGGCACCGCGCTAGCCATTCAGGTGGCGCGTCAGGGACGCGGGGTTCGTCTCTGGGGGCGTAATGCCGAGGCCATGACGCAAATGGCCGAAGCCCGGGAGAATGCCCGCTACATGCCCGGCTGTCCGCTGCCCGATTCACTGGAGCCCGTGGCCGCGATGCAGGCAGCGCTGGATGGTGTGGAAGCGGTGATTGTCGCCGTGCCCAGCCACGCCCTGCGCGAAACCTGTGCCGAAGTCGCCAAGCATCTGGACAACCGTGTTCCGGTGGCCTGCGCCGCTAAGGGGCTGGAACCCGATAGCCGCAAGCTGCCGTTGGACGTGATTGCGGAGGTGCTGGGCGAGGACTGGCCACTGGCCGTTATTTCTGGACCCACGTTTGCACGGGAAATCGGCCAGGGCATGCCCAGCGCGGTCAGCATCGGTGCGCGCGATCTGGCGACGGGCGAGCTGTTCGCCGATGCCCTGCACGGGGCTGGTTTCCGTGCCTACACCACCGACGACATCGTCGGGGTGCAAATCGGTGGCGCGGTCAAGAACGTCTTGGCGATCGGCGTCGGCATTGCTGACGGGCTGAATCTCGGGGCCAATACACGCGCCGCACTGATTACCCGCGGGCTGGTTGAGATGAGCCGGCTGGGCGAGGCGCTGGGTGCGCGCTCCGAGACCCTGATGGGCCTGTCGGGCATGGGCGATCTCGTGCTGACCTGCACCGACGATCAATCGCGTAACCGGCGGTTCGGCCTGGCACTGGCCCGGGGGGAATCGGTAGACCAAGCCATTGAGGGCATCGGCCAGGTCGTCGAGGGCTACCGGGTGACGCGCGAAGTCCGTGAGCTGGCGCATGAGCTGGGTATCGAGATGCCGATCACCGAGCAGGTGTACCAGGTGCTCTACCAGGACGTTGCCCCTGTTGCGGCGGTGCTCAGTCTGTCTTCGCGGCCCCAGCGGGCCGAAACGGAGTAGCCTCGCCCGGGCTTAGCTGCCGCCGATAAAGCCCAGCTGCCGCCAGGCTTCGTAGGCGATGACCGCCACCGCGTTCGACAGGTTGAGGCTGCGATTGTCTGGGCGCATTGGAATGCGCACCCGCTGCCCGGCGGGTTGAGCGTCCAGCACGGCCTGGGGCAGACCTCGGGTTTCGGGCCCGAAGACCAGCAGGTCGTTGGTCTGGTATTGCACCCGGTCGTAGCGTTCGGCCCCCCGTGTCGAGCAGCAAAGCCAGCGGCGGTGGCCCTGTGCCTGCGCGAGCGCCTCGAGGTTTGCATGGCGTTGCACGTGGGCGAATTCGTGGTAATCCAGTCCTGCGCGGCGCAGCCGCTTGTCGTCCATGTCGAAACCCAGGGGTTCGACCAGGTGCAACTCGGCACCCAGGTTGGCGCATAGCCGGATGACGTTGCCGGTGTTGGGTGGGATTTCGGGTTCGAACAGGGCAATGGCAAGCGGACTCATGGCTTCTCTGCCCCGCATCGCCAGCAATCCGAAAACGTACCGTCAAGTCGCTCGCCGCAGTCGCCGCAGGTCCATGCCGGGCGCGGATCCTCGCCACGCTCCCATTGCTTGACCAACTCACGGGCGCGCGTTGCGTCGCTGTCACGGGTGACGCAGATCTGTGGATAGGCGTTGGCCGGCAGGTCGCCGCGGCCGCCCCAGCCAAACTGGCCCTGGATGACGACATCGAGCCCCCAGGACAGGAGATAGTCTTTGACGATCTCTGCATTCACCGGGTCCGAGGCCTCGTAGACGCAGATCATGGCCCGACGTGCAGCACGTGGGCGGGCGCCGGTTGGTCCAATGCAGCACGCGTGAGCGCCAATGCCATGTGGTAAGCCTCGACACCACGGTCGAGTGCGTCCGGACCGGCGCGGGGCAAGTCGTCGAGGACCAGCGCAATCAGGCCGGGGCGTTCGGGGATGACCGTGTGCGCCCCGTCGGCCGAGCGCCAGGGCGAGCGCGATGCGAGGTGGTGATAAAGCACCCGGGATTGCGTCATGCCCGCGAGTCCGGGTCGATCCTGTACGCCGCCATCCAGATAGGCGCGGCCTCGGATCCACACGGGGTGAAACATGAGGGGTACCGCGCAGGATGCGCGTACGGCACGGGCCAGCGGGCCTTGCGTGAGCACGCGGGTCTTGCGGGCGAAGACGTCATACACCGACAGGGCCAGCGGAACGCGGCAGTCCTCCAGTCGCTGCACTGGCAACCAGCTCTCCAGCAGGCGCTCGAAGCGCTTGCCACGGATCAGGCCGGCCCCAGGGAAGGGGTCCCAGAAATCGGTCTTGTCCAGCACCAGCAGCCGCTCGGCAATGGCCGAGGGGGACAGGCCGGCCGCCCAGCTGGCGCCAATCAGCGCGCCGGCGCTAGACCCCGAAAGGCTGGCGGGCTGGAGCTTGCGCTCGGCCAGTGCCTGCACCACGCCGGCATGGGCAAAAAAACCGAAAAAGCCGGAGGACAGCGTCAGGCCAAAGGGTTCCAATGCAAGCCAGTCGGCCAGTGTCGGGGGCGATGGGTGAGGCGTTCCGTCGGTCATGTGGGGATGGGGGTCGGCGCGCCCCGGTTGGTGACATCCGTCTGCATGGGCGGGATTGTAACGGGCCTGTACGAACCCGAGTGGGAGCCAGCGTGTCTGATCCGCTATGGTCAAACGCCCGCCACGTGCCGTCGAGCCGCGGCGGCTGCTTCACACATCGCTGCGAGGAGTTGTGCGCATGGAATTTGGACCTGAGATCAGTTTGGTCGCCTTGTTTATTGGCCTGGTCATTGGCGGGGCGATCGGCTTCCTGGTGGGGCGGGCCGGTGTGAGCCGTCAACGCCAGGCCGTGGATGAGCATGCCAAGGCCCAGGCGGATCTCCAGCGCGATGTGGAGACCCATCTGCGCGAGACCGCAGGGTTGATGGACCGATTGGCGGCCGACTACCAGGACATGTACGCGCACTTGGCCGCCGGCGCCCGACGCTTTGGGGTGAGTGAAGCACCGCTGGATCGGGGGCGCGCCCTGTCGGATCAGTCCGTGGCTGCCGAGCCCGCACCGCACGGGGCCGCGCCGGATCAGCCGCCGCGCCGCGACGAGCCCGTCTGATTGACAGCGTGCTGCAGCCGGGCCTACTGTCGATTTGAACCTGCTAGGGAGTGCGTCATGCGGCGAGTAACTGCAATTGTGTTTGCCACGGTCCTGGGCTTGAGTGCGACGGTGGCTACCGCCGCCAGTTCGGCTTCACCCTACGAGGAACCCACGGCGGGTGCCATGGCGTTTGATCTGCTGATTGTCCGCCCGATCGGGTTGGTGACGACGGTGGCCGGTGCCGGGCTGTTCGTGCTGTCGGTGCCGTTTTCCGCCATCCAGGGCAAGTCGCCGTTGGACGCCGCGGACACCTTGGTGGTTGAGCCGGCTCGGTTCACGTTCACCCGGCCACTGGGTGTCGACGAATAGCCGCCCTCCGGGCTTAAGCCAGACCGCCGGCCAGAGCCAGTAGCGCGAACAGACTCAGCGCGCCCAGCGCGACATGTGCTGTCAGGGCTCTGCGGCGTCGTGTGACCTGTTTCATCCGCTGGCGGAACAGCGTGCCGCCAGTTGCTGTGGTGAAGCCCACCAGGCCGATCAGGGCGCCCTGGGCGCTAACACCAGCGTCGTGTGCGCCGACGAGCACCAGCGTCAATGTCAGGACGCCCAACACCACATGGCCGACGCGCAGCCAGCTGCGCGTCGGTGATTCGTCTGTCCAGGCCAACAGGATCACGCCGGCCACTGCTGCGAGCAGCATCCCGGTCACGGCCAGCATCAACACGGGCGTTGTACCTTCGAACAGCGGCCGGTGGGCGCGGAGGCGGGGCGCGGTCTCATGGCGAGGCGATGACCTTGCCGTCGGCATCCAGCCGCTGGACCGGTCCCAGATTCAGTGCCCGCACTTCCGGTTCGATCCGGGCCAGGTCGCCAATGACGACCCAGGTCATCCGGTCCGGGGTGATCAGGCGGCGTGCCAGCCGGTCGATGGTGCTGGTGTCCAGTGCCTGGACCCGGGAAACAAACTGTTCGTACCAGCGCGGATCGAGGCCGAAGCGGACCGATTCCGATAGCGTGCCGGCCACCTGACGGCTGGTTTCGTTGGAGCCTGGCAGTTCCAGCGTGAGCCCGTTCTTGGCTACCGACAATTCATCCGAGGTCACCGGCGCGCTCCCGCCGAAGGCCCGGGCCTCGCGCAGCATTTCCAACATGGCATCAGCGGTGCGGTCGGTTTGCACTGGGGCGAACAGAATGAATGGGCGCTGTGCGGCTGTATCCGGCACAAAGCTGCTGGCGCCGTAGGCCCAACCCTTGTCCTCGCGCAGGTTCATGTTGAGCCGCGCCGTGAAATTGCCGCCGAACAGCGCGTTCATGGCGCGGAGCGCCGCCTCATCGATGTCACCACGCCGCGGGACCAGCTGGCCGCCCAGCACCACGGACTGCTCAGCGCCGGGGCGGTCGATCAGGAAGACACGCGGGTGCTGGGGTGTGGCCACGGTATTGAGCGTCTTGGGTGGGGCAGCCGGGGCGTCGACGGTCCAGTCACCAAAGCGCCGCTCGAGCATGGGCTTGAGCGTGGCCATGTCGATGTCGCCAACGACGACCAGCGTTGCACGTTCGGGGCGAATCCAACTGCGGTGGAACTGCTGGAGCTCCTCCCGGGTCAGCGCGGCGATGCTGGCTTCGGTGCCGGACCCGGTGAGTGGTTGCGCGTAGGCATGGTCTTGTCCGTAAAGCAGTGGCGGCAGCAGGCGAAACGCCAGTGAGTTCGGGCGCGTCTTCTCTTGTGCAATCGAGGCCAGCCAGCGGGGTTTCATACGCGCCAATTCATCGGGGGGAAACGCCGGGTTTCGCAGCACATCGCTCATGATGTCCAGGGCGGCCGGCAGCTGCGGGGTCAGCGCTGACAGGCTGACACGGCACTGGTCAAGATTGGCTCCGGCCGACAGCCGTGCGCCCAGACGGTCCAGTTCGGCGGACAGGCCCAGCGCATCGCGCGTGGCCGTGCCCTCATCGAGCATCGCCATGGTCATCGAGGCCGTGCCGGGCCGGGCCGACTGGTCGGCGGCATAGCCGGCATCGAAGAGCATGCGGACCTCGACCAACGGAACAGCCGAGCGCTGCGCGAGCAGGACCTCGATGCCGTTGGCCAGGGTGGTGGTCTGCACCGTCGGAAGTCTCAGATCCGGGGGCGTGCCGGGCGTCGGCAGCTGGCTGCGGTCGACCGGATCGTCCGTGGTTGCGGCGAGCGATGCCTTGGGTTCGACAACCAGCGTGTACACGCCCGCGTCGAGCCACTGCTGGCCGACCTCCCGCAAATCCTGCGGCGTGGCGTTCTCCAGTACATCGAGATACCGCTTGTAGGCATCCGGGCTGCCGCCGAAGACGGCAGAGCGGGCCAGAATGCCGGACTTGCCGGAGCTGCCGCCCACCCGTTCGGCGCCCCGGATAAAGCCTGCGGTTACGCGGGTTCGTACGCGGGACAACTCGTCGCTGCGCGGGCCGTCGGCGAGCAGGCGACTCAGTTCCTCTGTCATGGCCGCTTCCACCGCAGCCGGGTCGCCGCCGGGCTGTACGGTGGCCGTCATGATGAACTGTGAGCCCAGTTCCTTGGGCCAGATGCCGGCGCTGACATCGGTTGCGATCTGGTCCTCATAAACCAGTCGCTGGTACAGCCGGCTGTTCTTGCCGCTGCCCAGCACGTCGCTGAGCAGGTTGAGTTCGCTGGCAGCACGGGTGTCCAGGCCGGGGATGTTCCAGACCTTGTAGATCCGATGCTGGGGGACGTCATCGACCATCCGTTCACGCTTGGGTGCTTGCATGGGAGCAATCCACTGTGTTCGGCGCGATACGGCCGGCCCCGGTTCGATGCCCCCGAAGTAGTGGCGCACCCGAGCGAGGGCCTGCTCGGTGTCGACATCTCCCGCAATGACCAGCGTCGCGTTGTTCGGCCCGTAGTAGCGACGGAACCAGGCGTGCACATCGTCCAGCGAAGCGGCTTCCAGATCGGCCATCGAGCCGATGGTCGACCAGCTGTAGGGGTGGCCCTGCGGATAGGTGGCGGCGGCAATTCGCTCCCAGACCTGGCCGTAAGGTTGGTTCGCTCGCTGTCGTTTCTCGTTCTTCACGACCTCGCGCTGCTCGTCGAGCTTGTCCTGGGTAATGGCACCCAGCAGGTGGCCCATGCGATCCGACTCCAGCCACAAGACAAGGTCCAGCGCACCGGAAGGCACGGTCCCGTAGTAGTTCGTGCGATCCACGTTGGTTGTGCCGTTCAGGCCCGTGGCGCCGACGTTCTCCAGCGGCCGGAAGAACTCGTCATCGTAATGCTCCGAGCCGTTGAACATCAGGTGTTCGAACAGATGGGCGAACCCCGTCTTGCCCGGCGTTTCGTCCTTGGAGCCGACGTGATACCAAAGATTGACCGCGACGATCGGGGCTTTGTGATCCTCGTGAATCACCACGCGCAGGCCATTGTCCAGCGTGAAGGCCTGGTACGGGATATCCAGCGACGGAATCTCGACCGCCGGCGAGGGGCGGGGCGAGTCGGTGGTCTGAGCGGTGAACGCCGCGCAACCGGACAGGGCGGCAACGAGCAGTGGCAGCAACAATGGGCGCATGCGAATCGGGTCGACGAAGAGAGGGTGCAAGCCTAGGGAATCTCGGCAGGCTTCGCACGAACGCATCAGTCGGTCGCCGCCGCGGCTACGTGCGTGTGTCCCGTGCACGGTCCCGTTAAGCTAGCGTCCATGGTGACGCTTGATCCACAAACCGGCTGGCTGTCGGGCGCGCGGCGCTGCCCCTCGCCCAATTGCGACGAGCGGCCCGATGATGCCGAGATCGACCTGTTGGTGATCCATGGCATCAGCCTGCCGCCAGGGCAGTTTGGCGGGCCGTGGATCGAGGCCTTGTTCACCAATCGACTGGATCCTGCGGCGCACCCGTATTTTGCGGAGATTCACCAATTGCGCGTGTCGGCCCACCTGCTGATCCGTCGAGATGGCGGCTTATTGCAGTTCGTGCCGACCGTGTTGCGGGCCTGGCATGCCGGGCAATCCTGTTTTGCCGGGCGTGAACGCTGCAATGACTTCTCGATTGGTATCGAGTTGGAGGGTGTCGATGACGCGCCGTATGCCTCGGCGCAATACGAGCGACTTGCCGAGGTGACCGCCGTACTGCGAAATGCGTACCCCGGGGTGACCCCGGACCGTATCGTCGGCCATAGCGATATCGCACCTGGTCGCAAAACCGACCCTGGCCCGGCGTTCGACTGGGCGCAGTATCGGGCACGGATGGAGGAGGTGGCCGCATGATTCTGCTGTCGATGGTGTTGGCGCTGGGGCTGGAGCGTGCGCTCAGTCATTTGGAGAGCTGGCGCGAGCACGCCTTGTTCGAGCGTCACGTTCGCTGGTTTCATCGATCCGCGCCGGCTGCCATGTGGAATACCCCCTGGGCGCTGCTGTGGCTGCTGGGCCCCACGCTGCTGGTGACGCTGGCCGTGCAGTGGCTGTTGGCCGATGCGGTCTACGGCGTGCTTGAGTTCGTGTTCGCCACCTTGGTGTTGCTGCTGTCATTGGGGCCCAGGGACCTGGGTGAGGAGATTCACGCGCTGCTCGCTGCCCAGGAAAATGGTGACCAGGCCGCTGTTGATCGTTTACGCGCCGATTTGTTGAGTACGCCGGGCCGGCTGACGCAGGCCTGTCAGGGCGACGATCGCCGCTCCGTGATCGCCGCGATTTGCATTCAGGCGCACGAACGCAGTTTTGCCGTACTGATGTGGTTCTTCGTGCTGGGGCCGGTGGGGGCCGTGGCGTATCGGATCGTCTCGGGACTGCCGCGGGTTCTGCAGGATGCGGGCGACAGTCCGCGCGCGCTCGAACCCGCCACGCGGTTGCACGGCATCATGGCCTGGGTGCCCGCCCGGATCACGCAGATGCTTTACGCGCTGGCCGGCAGCACGGACGATGCCTTGGCCGAGCGGCACCGTGTGCTGCAGACCCCGGCCGTGAACTGGGTGGCGGATACCTGGCGCCAGTTGGCGGTTGTCGGTGTCGGCGCGCTGAGCGTTCAGGATGACCGTGGCCAGTCGCCGCCCAGCCGCTCATTGGAAGCGTCGCTGGAGGCCGTGCTGGGTTTGCGCGGCCGCGCGTTGCTGGTCCTGCTTGCATTGCTGGCTTTGCCCACCATTGGTGGCTGGCTGGGATGACGCGCGGGTGCTGTCGGGCCGTGCTGCTGATGCTGCTGCTCAGCCCCTTAACGGGTATCGCAGCCCCTCGCGTGATCACGCTGGCGCCGCACCTGGCTGAGCTGGTCGCGGCGGTGGGGGGCGCCGATCATTTGGTGGGCGTCAGCCGTTATTCGGACCATCCGCCAGAGATTCGCGGTTTGCCTTCGGTTGGCGATGCATTCCAGTTCAACGAGGAACAAATCCTCACGCTACGCCCGACGCTTGTGCTGGCCTGGGGCGGCGGAACGCCGCTGTCCGAGATCCAGCGATTGCGGGCGTTGCAGCTGCCAGTCGAGATCATCGAGGTCCAACGTTTGCCCGAGGTCGCCGCAGCGATGCGCCGCATCGGCCAGTTGCTGGGCCGCGCTGAGGCCGGTCGCGAGGCTGCCGAGGCATTCGAGCAGCGACTGGAGGCGCTGCGCGTGCGCACGGGCCGGCCGGTGGCCGTGTTCTACCAGGTCTCGGAGTCGCCGCTCTACACGCTGAGTGATGCGCATGTGGCATCGGATGTCATTCGCTGGTGCGGCGGACGCAATGTCTTTGCCGATGCCCCGGTGATTGCGCCGCAGGTCAGCCGCGAGGCTGTGCTGGCGGCCCGGCCCGAACTCTTGCTGTACAGCAGCCCGACCGGAGAGCGGCCCTGGCGTCGACTGGAGGCCATCCCGGCGGTGGCCCAACGACAGCTGCATCACATCCCGGCGGATTGGCTGACCCGGCCAGGACCTCGGTTGTTACTAGGAACCGAGCGGGTATGTGATCACGTGAGCGCTGTTAGATCTGCCAGGTCTGTTCCTGTGGATTCGCCGCCCGGGCAAGCTGCCGGGCAATGACGAATAGCAGGTCGGAGAGCCGGTTCAGGTAGACCGCGGGCAGTCGTGAGGCGTCGTCGTCCTCCTCCATGACGGCCCAGACCGCACGCTCTGCCCGGCGGCAGACAGCACGGGCGTGATGGGTGGTGACCACGGGCAGCGGGCCGGTGGGTAGCACAAATTCCTTGAGCGGAGGCAGGTCGGCATTCAGTGGTTCCAATGCCTGCTCCAGGGCCGCCACATGGTCCTCGCGGATCAGAGCCTGGCCGGGCATGGCGAGCTCGCCACCGAGGTTGAAGAGCTGATGCTGGACCGGCCTGAGCGGCGCGGCGAAGCGTTCCGCGATGTGGTGGGCCAACAACACGCCCAGCAATGCGTTCAACTCGTCCACATCGCCCATGGCCTGGAACCTTGGATGGGTCTTGGGCAGACGCTCGCCGTCCGCCAGCCCACTGGTGCCGGCGTCGCCGGTGCGCGTCACGATCTTGCTGAGTCGGTGGCCCATGGAAGCGGCTCCTCTGGAGTGGGGCGTGAGCACCCGGCAGCGTCGCTGCCGGGTGTCGACGTGCTACTGCCTAGCGGGCGCGGATGAACACCACGCGCGCCGGGTTGCGCGATAGCGGGATCAGCGACTGTACGACGCTGTCATCCAGCGTGTCGATGACGGTGAGGCCGGGGTTGCTGTCCGAGCCACGACCGACCCAGAGTCTGTCGCCGATATCGGCAGCCAGCGCCGTCAGATTGGTCTGTGACAACCCGGCAACCGCTCCCGGCTGACCGGCCGTGCTGTTGTAGAAGCTGCCGTCGCGCGGGTCGAAGGCAACCAGCGTGTTGTTGGCGAAGCCGGCCGAGGTGATGAGGTAGCCGCGGTCCTGGCTGACGACTTCCATGGCGCCAAAACTGCCGGTGCTGGCCGTGTCATCGATCAGCAATTCGGTTTCGAAGCTGCTGGGGTCGATCACGGCGATCCCGCCGCTGTAGTCGCTGGACGGGAAGGTCGACCCGGCACCGACGACGAAAATTCGATCTAGCGTGGGGTCATAGTCCAGCGCCATGGGATTGCGTACGGGCAACGGGATGCCAGGGAGTACCGGGTCCTGGCCCGTCTGGATTTCGGTGTCGGTGCCGAGATCGAAGACCGCGACATAGGCGTCATGCAGATTGAAGTTGTCATCGAAGCGCTGCATGGCGACATACAACTGGCCATTGACGACCAGGCCGGCGGCCATGTTCGGGTTGCTCGCGGTGCTGCCGTCCTCGTTCTGCGGGTTGTAGGCCGACAGGTCCAGCTCCCCGGTCTTGAAGTCAGCCTCTTGGTTGGCGCCGACGCTCGGGTCGGTAATCCACGCGGTGTCGCTGCCGTAGCGGAGCAGAAACGCCTTGTCGGTGGCCGCGAAAACCAGGTCGTAGGGATTGGCCGAGCTGCTGTCATCGGCATCGAGCGTGGAGTACTGCCAGACCGGAGTGGCCGGTGCGTCGAGTCGGTACTTGGTGACCGTGTCGAGATTGAAGCGACGGAGCTTGAAAATGTGTTCGCCGTAGGTGGTCACGCTGATGTCAGACTCCGCTGCATCCAGATCGTCCGTGGTCTGGTAGGGCGCCTCGATCTCGACCAGAGCATGTGCGCCGCTAGTGAAATCGGATGCGGTGGTGGTGACCACCGCCAGTTGCGGCCCATCGACAATGAGGTCGATGTCTGAGTCAGAGCTGCCGCAGGCGGCGAGCAGGCCTGCTGCGAGGGGGAGGCTTAGGCGGAGCAGACGGGGTGTTGTGAGAGGTGCTTGTCGGGTCATGAATCCATTCCATGGTGGGGCGTCGGCGCCAGCACCCATTCGAGGCTGACGAAGAACTGGCGGCCCGGTTGCGGCTGGGCGCTGAAATCTTGGGTGTGTTGGTCGGTGAGATTGCGAATCTCGCCACCCAGGTCGAGGCGGTATCGACCCAGTGGGAGCACTTTGCGCAAGCCCAGGTCGTGGACCTGAACATCGGGGGCGGGTCGGCTGTTGAGGCTGTCGTAGAAGCGGCCGCGTTCCAGTAACACCTCGTAGAACAGCTCGTAGTCGCGTGGCAGCAGCCAGGTCAGGCTTGAGAAGCCTTTCTGGCGGAAGCGGCCGGGCAATTGCTTGCCGTTGAGCACGCCTGCGCTGGTGTTCTCGGTGTCCTGCGCCGCGGCGCGTAGCACCAGGTTGAGTCGACCCGCTGGCCCCAGCCCCCAGGTGCCGGTTAATCGCGCTTCGGCGCCCCAGACGCGTGCGCTGTCGGCGTTCTCCGCGCGTCCGATGCCTGATAGCACGTCGAACTGGGTGACGATGGCATCGTCCAGCAGGCTGGCGTAGGCCTCGATGCTGGCGCGCCAGGGCAGATGGACCCAGCCCAGGCCTAGGTTGAGGTTGCGTCCGGACTCGGGGCGTAGCGTGCTGTTGCCAATAAACAGTCCGCGATCACCAAAGCGTTCAAAGAAGGTGGGTGGTCGGATCGACCGGCCACCGTTGACGTGCAGTTGCCAGGGGGATGTCGGCGACCACTGCGCCGCCAGCTGCCAGGTCGTGGCGGTATCGCGCTGGTGGCGCTGCGCCGCAAAGCGGTCTTCCACGATCTGGTGCCGAAGCGTGGCGCTGCTGCTTAGCGCCGAATCTCGTTCCCAGTGCAGTTCGGTGGCCAGCTGCGCATGCTGACGCGCGCCGCTATCCTGTCGATTCCGCAGCAGGTCGGTGGCGCGGTAGGTCTCGCGGGACAGCCGGGCCAGACCGGACCAGTGCAGTGCCGGTGTCAGCTCTGTCCTGGCCAGCAAGTCCGCGCCGTAGTGGTGTTGCCGGGTGTCGGTGAGCTGCGCGGAGATGCCGACTTGATCCTGGCGATCGTCGTATCGGAGCCGGCTGGCCTGCCAGAAGCCGCGTGTTGTGAGCCCAAGCGGCCAAACGCCGGGTTCGCTCCAGCGAATGCGGGTTTGCAGATTGGCTTGCTGACTACCCAGGCGGGTGCGGGCGAGTGTGCTGTTGCGGGCGTCCGGAATGCCCTGATCCTGATCCTGAAGCTGAATGAGGCTGTCCATGCGCGGTCCGTCATCGGCGCCCCATCGGCCGACATACAGTCCATGGACGCGCCGCACATCCGCATTGCGCCGGGGTTCTTCGCGGCGCCGGTCGGGGTCGGAGGGGTCGAAGGCCCGGTTGGGGTTACGGATCGAATAGTCGTTGTCGCTTGCCGCCACGCCGAGGCTGAATCCATGGCGGGCGAGGCCATGCTCGAGGCTTGTACGGGCACCGGCCTGCCAGGTGCTGGCCGAGCCAGTGCTGGCGTAGCCGCTGGGCATCCAGCCCTCCGGGTCCGTGCGCAGGTCAATGACCCCGCCAGGGCCGGCAGCGGCGAACTCGATGGGCGCGTAGCCGGCATATAGATCAATGTGATCGATTTGCTTGAGGCTGAGCGCCCCCAGATTGAAATCACCCGAAATCGTGGGCGCCAGCGGGAGCCCGTTCAGTGTCAACGTGGTCTGCTGTGCCGAGGCACCGCGCGCCGAGACGGTCGCGAAACTGCCGAAGCCACCGCTGCGCCGGACCTGCAACCCCGCCTGCTGGTCGAGCAGGTCGGTGAGTTCCAGGGCCCGGGCGCGCGCCCGAGCCGTGTTGATTCGCTCCACATGGCCCAGGGTTTCGATCTCGCTGGCCTGTCCCGAGACTTCCACAGGGGGCAGCGTTTGGCTGTCGCCCGGGGATTGGGCCGCGCTCACGGCGGCGCATAGCACGCCGGCGGCCAACGCCATTGCGCGCAGGCCGTGCCGGGCCAGCGTAATGGGGCCAGTCAAGCTGTACAGATTCTGCGACATCCGATCATGACTCGAGCCGCCGACCGGTCGTAGCCGGACGGGGCGGAACCAGTGCCTCACCCACCGTGAGGAACAAGGGTCTCGAAGTTGGGCGGTCTCCGGGCTCGTGAGCCCATCCGGCAGCCTTCCCGCGCGTGGCGCAGTGGCGTGAGGGGCCGGACGGGTGTTCTCACCTACCGTTGCGGGGGCAGCGTGGGCTTGGTCGCGACTGGCGCATGACCCACTTCCCGTATCCAACAACGCGGCGAAGCCTACGGTGTTGTTCAGTGAGCGGTCAACGATGCGGCTTGGCAGATGCTGGCGAATCGCGGACCATGCCGCGCCATTGGCCCCGCTAGCTGACAGGAACCAACATGACGCAACCCACCCCGTCCCCCTTTGTTCAGGCTGCCCTCGAGGCGGCAGAAGCTGCGGCCGAGATCATTCGATCACGCTATCAAGGCGCGTTCGATGTGCAGATCAAGGCGGATGACAGCCCGGTGACGGAGGTCGACATCGCCTGCGAAAAGGCGATCAAGGCTGTCCTGGGCCGGGCGTTCCCCGACCATGGTTTCTATGGTGAAGAACTGGGGCGCGAATCGATTGATGCAGAGTACGTCTGGCTCATCGACCCCATTGATGGGACCAAGAGCTTTGTCCGGGGGTATCCCTTCTTTTCGACACAGATCGCGCTGCTGCATCACGGCGATCTGCTGGTGGGTGTGTCGTCAGCGCCGTGCTTTGATGGTGGGCAGGTGGCCTGGGCCGAGCAGGGGCAGGGTGCGTGGTTGAACGGTGCACCGATCCAGGTGAGCGATGTGGACAGCCTGGCGCGCAGCACGCTGTCGATCGGCAATGTACCAACACTGGCCGCCGGTTCGCGCTGGGCGTCTTTGGGGCAGCTGATCCAGCAGGTCCACCGCATTCGTGGCTATGGCGATTTCTACCACTATCACCTGCTCGCCTCGGGCAAGCTGGATGTGGTCATCGAATCGGATGTGAACATCCTGGATATCGCCGCTCTGACCGTGATTCTGCGCGAAGCCGGTGGCGACATCACCGACCTGGATGGTGGCCCCATCGATCTGGACACCACCAGCGTATTGGCTACAAACGGTCGTCTGCGCGCCTCTGCAGTGGCTGTTCTTGGCGACGGCTAAACTTTGCCGATCAATTCAGTGGATCGATCTTGCCTAGGCCGTTTCCAGGCTTAGGATTGGCCAGTTTCGTGCCTCGGCAATGGCCCGCAGCCGATCATCCGGATGGACGGCATGCGGATGATCTGACCATTCCAGCAGCGGCAGGTCGTTAATGGAGTCGGAATAGAACCAGCTCTGTTCAAACGCCTGCGCGCTCGATGCCAGCCAGTCTTGTAGCTTGGTGATCTTTCCCGCCTGGTAGCAGGGCGTACCCGCGATGCGGCCGGTGGCGCAGCCATCGACGATCTCTGGATCCGTGGCAATCAGCAGGTCCACGCCGAAATGCTCGGCAATCGGTTGGGTGATGAAGCTGCTGGTGGCCGTAATGATGACGCGGAAGTCCGCTGCGTGTGCGTCCAGCAGCGCGGCTGCACCGGGCGCGATCATCGGTTTGACCACGGTCTCCATGAACTTGGGGCGCAGTGCTTGCAGCGTCGTGACCCCGTGATCAATTAAGGGCTGTAGGCTGAAGGCAAAGAACGCATTCATGTCGAGTTGGCCGGCCTTGTAGTCCTCGTGGAATGCTCGATTTTTTTCGAAATAGTCCTGCGCATCGACCAGTCCTTCCCGAACAAGAAACTCGCCCCAGCTGTAGTCTGAGTCCCCCAGCAGCAAGGTGTTGTCCAGGTCGAAAAGTGCCAAGTTGCGGGCCATATGCGATCTCGTACTAGAATGCGGGGAATCAAGAATCAGAAGTGGCAAGCCACCGTGATCGACGCAGACGGCTTTCGTGCCAACGTCGGAATCATCATCGCCAATGATAAGGGTGAGTTGTTAATCGCCAAGCGAATTGGCCAGGATGCCTGGCAATTTCCGCAGGGCGGGATCAGCCGGGGTGAGTCGCCACGGCAGGCGATGTACCGAGAATTGCACGAAGAACTGGGGCTGGACCCCGATGATGTCGAGTGTCTCGGACGCACCGAGCGCTGGTTGCGGTATCGCCTGCCCAAACGCTTTGTCCGCCGCAACAAGCGGCCGTTATGCATCGGTCAGAAGCAGATCTGGTATCTGTTGCGGCTGCGCAGCGACGAGTCAGCCATTCGGTTCGATGCCCATGACGAGCCGGAGTTCGAGCGCTGGCAGTGGGTTGGGCCGGACGAGCCCGCCGAGCGGGTGATTTTCTTCAAGCGGGATGTCTACCGCCGCGCATTGAACGAATTGGGGCCGCTGATTCAGCCGCCGACCGGCTAGGCCGACAGGCCGGCCGTTCGTCGCCCTTGCTGCTGCATGTAATTGACAATCACTCTTATTTGCGATTGCATACGGTTCATGATCGTCTGTGTCTGCAATCGAGTCTCCGACCGCGAAATCCGTGAGCGCGTGCAGGCGTCGCCCTGTGCGTTACGCGATTTACGGCGTGAGCTTTGTGTGGGGACGCAGTGTGCCAAGTGCCTGCCCACGGCCCTGGACGTGATGCGCGAGGCCGCGCCGGTACCGGCTGCCGAGTCCAATCTCTCGCGCGTCGTTTGAGGTGTGCGCAGCGGCGCCCCGCTGCTAGAACGGCTTGACCATTGCCATGATCACGATGGCGATCAACAGAATTGCCGGCACTTCATTCATGATCCGATAAAAGCGATCGGATCGGCGATTGGCATCCGCAGCAAACACACGGACCACCTTCCAAAGCCATAGGTGGTAGGCGATCAGCGCGATGACCGCGGTGAGCTTCACGTGTAGCCAGCCCGCCTGCGGCAAGGCAGCCGCCCACCAACCAAGCAGCAGCCAGAGTCCTGTCAGCACGGTTCCGACGGCTCCAATGGTCATGATGGCAAGCAGTTTGCGCTCCATGGTCTTGAACCGATCCTGCCCGATCGGGTCGGCCGCCTGCGCGTGGTAAACGAATAGTCGTGGCAGGTAGAACAGGCCGGCAAACCACGTGACCATCAGAATGACGTGAAAAGCTTTAATCCAGAGCATGGCGGGTTCCGGTAATCGGTAGGGGCATCGGATGGGGGCGGCGATGATCGGGGCTGGGCAGCCGCTCGGCAAGCGCTGGCCGGGGTTGGCGATATCGACTTACCGCAGGTATGCACGTTCGATGGCATCCCGGGTCAGCACACCATAAATCGTGCGCTCATCGCCACGGACCCGCCGTTGCACGTACAGCGCCTCGGCCTCGGTTCGGCGCAAAGTGTCGAATGCTTCCTGCATGGTGGCGCGCAGGTGAATGGGGCCGGCCTGCAGACGGTTGACGGCGGGGATCTTGTGCAGGGCGATGGTGTCGTCGTCGGCCAGTGACTCGCCGGCCTCTGAGAGCATGTAGCGCAGCAGATCTGCCAGCGGCAGCAAGTAACCGCTTCGGCCGTCATCGCGACGCGCGAGAATCCACCGGGCGTCCTGCCCGACAATGTCGTGGGCCTCAGCCAGGGTGATGTTCAGCGGAGTGAGGCGGAATGAGCGTTCCATGTAGCTGACCACGCTGGAGCGTCGCAGCGACTGCGACACCGGGTCATTCTTGTAGTCGCGGCCCCGGTCACGGAGCAGGGTCAGAAAGATGCTTTCGCTGTGATAGCCCTCGCGGGCGACGAGTATGGCGGTGATGACGACGAGCATGGCTGGAAACACCATCTCGGTCCGGCCTGCCAGTTCCAGAATGGCGATCAGGGCGGTTAGGGGGGCCTGGAGCACGGCGCCCATCATCGCGCCCATGCCGAGCAAGGCGTAGAGCATGGGGTCGGCGGCGCTGTCGCCGAGCAGCCACATTGCGATCAGGCCTAATGCCTGGCCGATTGCAGCGCCCATGAGCAGACAGGGCATGATGATGCCGCCCGGCATCAGGCTGGAGACGGCAAACGCTGTGGCCACCAGCTTGGCGGCGGCCACGCCCAGGGCCACGCCCAGGGCGAATTCTGCCGCCAGTGCGGTATTGATGGATTCGAATCCGAACTGAAACGTTTGCGGGAACGCCCAGGCGCAGAGAGCTGCGACAATGCCAGCCTGCAACATGCGCAGCCAGATGGGCTGCGGCATCAGGTAGCGCGTTAGCAGCCGGGTGAGCCGTGTAAAGGCCACCGCGGTGGTGCCCAGCACACAGCCGCAAAGTGCCAGGTACGGAAGCTCGATCATCGATTGCAGCTCAGCGGCATCCACCAGCAGCTGTGGATGATCGGTGGCCCAGATATGCGTGACCGCTGTGGCGCTGATGGCCGCAAGAATAATGGGCGCAAACCCGGCCAGCGTGTATTCCATCATCACCACTTCCATGGCGAAGATCACGCCGGCCAGCGGTGTATTGAAGCTGGCGGCAATGCCGGCCGCGGTTCCGCAGCCAACCAGGGTGCGGATGCCGTTGTTCGGGAGCTGCAACCACTGGCCGACCCAGCTGGAAGTCGTGGCGCCCATATGGGCTGCCACACCTTCACGCCCGACACTTTGTCCGGTGCAGATGGCGGCCACCGACCCAATGAACTGTGCAAGCGCATTGCGCCAGGGGAACTCTCCCTGGTGGTAGGTCAATCGTTCGACGATATGCACGATGCCGCCGTCGCGGCTGTCGCGGGCAAGGCACTGGTAGGCCAGTCCGACGATCAGCGCACCGAGAATAGGCAGCCAGACGGCGAGTGGGACCGTTACACTAGCGCCCAGCGCGATGTCATCCAGGCCGGCAGATCCATGGCGGAACAGGTCGATCAGCGCATGAAAGAGGACAATCACCCCGCCGCAGGCAAGCCCGCACAGCGTGCCCAGCAAGGATAGCAACGTCAGGCCGGGCGGCGTTTCCAGGCCGCTCAGGCGATAGCGCATGCGATCCAGCGGCGCGCGCACTCGATGCAGGATCTGGCGACTCACGGACCGATCTGCAGGGCGTGAGGCGGCGGTGATGAGGGCATGGGCGGATGGTCCATGGCCATAGTGTATGAAACTGAACAGCGAGTAGACGCATGATCAAAGCGGCAATCGTCGGCGGGACTGGCTACACGGGCGGCGAATTGTTGCGTCTGGCCGCTGGGCACCCGCAGCTGAGTATCGAGGCGGTGACCTCCCGGCAGGCTGCCGGGACGGCTGTTGCGGATTGGTTTCCGCATTTACGCGGCCACAGCACACTGGATTTTGTGGAGTCGCTACCCGATGGCGGCCGCGGGCTCGACGTGGTCTTCTTCGCCACACCGCATGGCACGGCCATGCACCAGGTGCGGGCCTTGTTGGACAGCGGTGTCCGAGTAATCGATTTGTCGGCTGATTTCCGACTGCGTGACGCCCAGTGTTTCGCCCAGTGGTACGGCCAACCCCATGCGGCACCTGAGTTGCTGGCCGAGGCGGTTTATGGGCTGCCAGAGGTGGCGGCATCGGATTTGGCAACGGCACGGCTGGTGGCCTGTCCGGGGTGCTATCCAACTGCGGTGCAACTGGCCTTGTTGCCGTTGGCCGAGGCGGGGTATCTGGCGCAGGCTCCCATCATTGCCGATTGCAAGTCAGGCGTGTCCGGCGCGGGGCGCAGTGGAAAGATTCCCATGCTGCTCGCCGAGGCGGGCGAGAACGTGAAAGCCTACGGCGTTGACGGGCATCGTCATAGCGTCGAAATCGAGCAGGAGGTGACCCGGCACGCCGGGCAGGCTGCGGACATCACCTTTACCCCGCATCTCATGCCGATGGCGCGGGGTATTCATGCCACGGTGTACGCCACGCTCAAGGCGCCGGTGGCTGATGTCCAGGCGGTGTATGCGCAGCGGTATACGGAGACGCCATTCGTTGATGTCCTGCCCGCCGGCAGCCACCCCGAAACACGGAGTGTGCGTGGCACAAATGTTTGTCGCCTGGCGGTGCATGTGACCCGTCCGGGTCGTGTCACGGTGCTCAGCGTGATCGACAATCTCGTCAAGGGCGCCTCGGGTCAGGCGATCCAGGCCATGAATCTGATGTTCGGGCTGGATGAGGCGGCCGGTCTCACCTTGCCCGCGGCCTTGCCCTGATGGCCCCGCGCATTGTCATCGATGAGCGCGAGCCGCGCCCCTGGTTGCGTTGGGCCATCGCGGGCGCCGTGGCGGTGGTCGTGGGCCTGTTGCTCTGGGGTGGGTACGGCCTGGCCTTGAGCGTGGCCGGTGGGGATTGGGCGAAGATGCGTGCCCGTGCCCAGGACCTGGCCAGTGAACGCACTGCCCTACAGGAACAGGCAGCCCAGTTAGAGCGCGAGAATCAGCGGCTGCGAGAGCAGCTGACCTTCACCGAGCGCTCTGCCGAAATCGATCAAATGGCTTGTGCCACAGTGCGGGCGTCGCTCAAGGAGTTGGAGTCCGAGCTTGCGGAACTGCGAGAGCAGGTGGTGTTCTACCGCGACATCGTCCAGCCGGATGAAACGCGGGCAGGCCTGCGTGTACATGCGGTCAGCCTACGTGCATTGTCCGAGGAACGGCACTTCACGACGGTTGTCACCCTGGTCCAGTCTGTGCGAGGCAATCGTAGCGTCTCCGGCCGAGCCAGCATCGTGATCGATGGACTGCAGGGTGACGAGCCGCTTCGGTTAAACTTGGGGGAACTCAAGTCAGGTGATGCCGGCGGCTTCGATTTCTCCTTCAAGTTTTTTCAGGAGATTGCCGTCGATTTCGCGCTTCCCGAGGGGTTTATTCCATCACGCATGGTGATTTCGGCGGACCCTCAAGGCGCGAACAACCGGATCGAGCGCCAGTTCGACTGGGACGAGATTTTACGAGGGTGAGATGTTCAACAAGAAGGCTGAGAAACCGGAGGCACCCGTGAGCAGTGCGCGCGTCGATACACTGATCGGAAAGCAGACCGAGATCCAGGGCGATATCCACTTCGCTGGCGGTTTGCATATCGATGGCAAGGTCAAGGGGAAGATTGTCGCGACGTCCGACAAATCCGCCGTGCTGTCGGTGAGCGAGACCGGCTCTATTGAAGGGGATGTGCGCGTTCCGCACGTTAATTTGAATGGGACGGTCCAGGGGGATGTGCATGCGGGCGAACGGCTGCAATTGTCAGCGAAGGCCCGGGTGAACGGAAACGTTTATTACAAGCTGATCGAGATGGCCAGCGGCGCCACAGTGAACGGACAAATGGTTCACGAGGACGCCGACAAGGTGGAGGCGATCACGCATCAGCGGCCCAAGGCAGTTCCTGCCGGAACCGACGAGCGGGAACTGGTCACCGAGCGTAAGCCGGCGACTTCCGCTTCATCTTGAGTCTGGTGGTCACCGTCCCCACTCAATGCTTATGAGCGAATCACTCCATACGCCAGACGTGAATGCCGGGTTGGTTTTTACTGACGCCGCGGCGCACAAGGTTCGAGAGTTGCTACGTGATGAATCGGATCCGGAGCAATGCCTGCGTGTTTTTGTGACGGGCGGCGGCTGCTCGGGATTTCAGTACGGCTTCAAATTCGACAAGGCGCCTGAAGAGGGCGATACCCAGATCGAGAACGCCGGAGTCACCCTGCTCGTCGACCCGATGAGCGTGCTCTACCTGGGCGGCGCCGAAATCGACTACCGCGAAGACGTCAACGGCGCCCAGTTCGTTATCCGTAACCCCAATGCCTCGACCACCTGCGGTTGTGGCAACTCGTTTGCTGTTTAGCAGGCGCCGTTCCCCCTTAGTTAGGGGGTGTCCGCGCTAGCGGACGGGGGTGTGGAGACCGGCCGGTACCGATTTGCGGTGAGCAAATCGCGGCCGCGCAGCGGCCGCCCAGTTCGTTATCCGTAACCCCAATGCCTCGACCACCTGTGGTTGTGGCAACTCGTTTGCTGTTTAGCAGGCGCCGTTCCCCCTCAGTTAGGGGGTGTCCGCGCTAGCGGACGAGGGTATGGAGGCCGCGGCCGGTAGCGGCGGGCGTTTAGTCGATCGCAGTCGCAAGCGTCTCCACCTAACCTGGGTCGCTAGCAGAGATGGGGGGCAGGTAGCGTCCACCCAGGATCGCCGCGTATCGAGCACCCGTCACACTGGGAAGATTGCCGGCTTGTTGGCGTGTATGACGCATGGCGAGCCAGGCAAAGGCAACGGCCTCTACATCGTCCGCGGGGAGTCCCAGCGTGTCCGTGGCGGCGATGCTTACACCGGGCATGCGCATGCGTAGGCCTTGCAGTAACGCCGAGTTGTGAGCGCCGCCGCCGCAGACATAGGCTTCTTTAGCTGCCGTGGTCTCAATGGCTTGGGCCACTGTTTCGATCGTCAATGCCAGCAGCGTGGCCTGGACATCCTCTGGCGGCAGCGGCGACAGGTGGGCGCCCAGGTGACTGTCTAGCCACTGCCCATCGAAGTATTCCCGGCCGGTACTCTTGGGCGCGGGGCGGGAAAAGTAGGAATCCGCGAGCATGGCACTGAGCAGCGAGGCCACGGGCTTGCCGGTCCGTGCCCATTCGCCATCGGTGTCGACGGGGCCGCCCCGGTGACGGCTGTGCCACAGGTCGAGCAGGCAATTCGCCGGGCCGGAGTCATAGGCCGTCACGGCCTGGCCAGGGTCACCGGGTAGCGTCGTGACATTCGCAATGCCCCCGAGGTTAATGACGGCCCGCGTGATGCCCGAACAGCGCCAGAGCGCGGCGTGCAGGCCAGGCGCCAAGGGCGCGCCTTGGCCGCCCGCGACCATGTCGGCTCTGCGGAAATCGGCGACGACGGGAATGCCCGTACCCGCTGCGATTTGGTTGGGGTCACCGATTTGTAGCGTGTGCGGTAGCCCGGCATCCGGGGCGTGAAAAAGCGTCTGTCCGTGTGAGCCGATGGCGTGAATCGCCGATGGACTCAGTTTCGCCTCTTCAAGCAGAGTCAGTGTCGCGGCAGAGAACGCCAAGCCCACTTGTTGGTCTAGCTGCCCCAGGCGATCCAGTGGAAGCGCCGCGTCGCGACGCATGCATTGGATGAGTGAACGCCGGAGCGCTGTTGGGTAGGGCAAAGTCAGCGTGAGGGGTGCCTCGGCCAACCGTCCGTCTGGGTCGAACGTCACCAGCGCCGCATCGATTCCATCGGCGCTGGTGCCTGAGATCAGTCCGACAAAGCGCTCGTTCACTCCGCCGTGTTAGCTGCGACTTGTGTTTTAGACAACACGTTGAGCTGCGCAACCAGGGGTGCCGTGGCCTGCGTGAACTCGGCCTTGAGAGCTGCCGGAACGGGGTGGGCGCGAGGTAAGGGGACGGTGACCGGGTTGCGGTGAACGCCATCCAGGCGGAACTCATAGTGCAGGTGTGGCCCTGTCGCCAGGCCGCTGCTGCCCACATAACCGATGGTCTGGCCCTGACGGACGCGTGCCCCGGTCCGGATGCCCTTGCGGAAGCTGTTCATGTGAGCGTAGAGCGTTGTGTACTGACGCCCGTGCTGAACGATGACCGTGCGTCCATAGCCGCCCTTGGTTCCGGCAAAGATCACTTTGCCATCTCCCGTGGACTTGATCGGCGTACCTCTCGGGGCTGCGTAATCCACGCCTCGGTGGGCCCGAATTGTGTTCAGGATGGGGTGCTTGCGGTTCAGGTTGAAGCCGCTGCTGATTCTTGCGAAGTCGACCGGCGTGCGAATAAAGGCCTTGCGCATGGAATCGCCTGACGGGGTGTAGTAATCCGCGTCGCCTTCTGGTGTTTCAAATCGGACTGCGCGGATGAGCCGCCCCTGATTGACGAACTCGGCAGCGAGGATGTCGCCGTCGGCGATCTTCTCGCCTTCGAGGAATCGTTGTTGGTACACCACGGCAAATTGATCGCCACGACGGATGTCCAAGGCAAAATCGATGTCCCAGCCAAAGATGTTCGCCAGTTCCATCGTCAGCTTGTCGCTGAGGCCGGCCGCGTTGGCGGTTGCAAATAGGCTGCTATGAATCTCACCGGTGGCGTAGGCAATCCGCTCCTCTACGTCGACGGTCAGGGTCTCAGCCACGAACTGGCCTTCGTCCCCGCGCTCCACAGTCAACGTGGTCAGCTGGTCTAGTGGATACTCGAGGCGAGTCACCCGGCCGGACGCGTCACGATCAATCCGCAGGCGATCTCCGGGGCGGATGCGAGTCAGCGCCTCGCCGGCACCGGCTGTTTTGCTCAAGGCCATCCAGTCAGCCGCAGCCAAGCCGTAACGATCGAACAGGCCGGACAGTGTGTCGCCGCTGGCAACAGTCATTTCCAGCCAGTTCGCTGCGACCTCGGTCGTCAGGGCCTCCTCGACCAATGCTTCGATGGGCGAGTTGTCGCGAGGGGTTGCCGGTGTCGTTAGTGCGCCCGCCACGGGCACGGGGCTAAGGTCCCCCACGCGCGGTGGCGCGACCTCCAGCGTCGTCGCTTCTTCGGCTGGCAGCAGTGCGAGAACCGCCGCCAGACTGCCGCTAGAAATCGCCGTGGCAGAAAGCACGACGGGCACGAGCTTCGACCGGGTGCGTCGGGGTCGTAAGCTATAATCTCGGCCGGACATCGGCATGCCTTGCATCTCCTCCCGCGGGCTCGGGCTGTGATTTAACCACTCCTTAAGCCTCGCAAATAATCACAAAATCCAACACTTAGCAAGCACTTCTAGAAAGTGCTTCATCAACATCTGGAATCTTTGATGCCCAATACAGACGATCAGCTCGCCGAACTGCTTCGTGGTGCCGAGGAGGTCATTCGCGAAGAGGACCTGACGGCGCGGCTCAGTGAGGGGCGGCCGTTGACGATCAAGGCGGGGTTCGATCCCACCGCGCCAGACCTGCACCTAGGGCATACCGTCTTGTTAAACAAGATGCGTGCCTTTCAGTCCTTTGGCCACCGTGTCGTTTTTCTGATCGGTGACTTCACCGGGATGATTGGCGATCCGACCGGCAAGAGCGAGACCCGCCCTGCGCTCACCCCCGAGCAAGTGGCGGAGAACGCGCAGACGTATAAGGAGCAAGTCTTCAAGATTCTGGATGCAGAGCGTACAGAAGTTCGCTTCAATTCGGAATGGTTTGGATCGATGCAGGCCAGCGACATGATTCAGCTTGCGTCTAAGCACACCGTGGCGCGGATGTTGGAGAGGGATGATTTC